>QHTZ01000015.1 GCA_003221005.1 Gemmatimonadota bacterium | reverse complement strand
CTTGTGCACGTGCTCCAGCAGCTCGAGCTGCCGCTGCTGGATGTGCCACAGCTCGTGCCACTGCTTGTAGCGCAGGGCGTCGAGCTTGTCGTGCAAGTCCCGGATCTCGAACTCGGCCATCAGGTTGATCTCGTAGTCCTGCTGCGCCTGTAGCCGGTCCTTCTCCGCCTGACGGTTCTGGCTCATCATGATGACCGGCGCCTGGATCGCCGCCAGCGCCGACAGGGCGAGGTTCAGGAGGATGTAGGGGTAGGGATCGAACGGGCGCCGCGCCAGCACGATCGAGTTCACGACCATCCAGCCGATCAGCACACCCCCGAAGATAAAGATGAATGGCCAGCTGCCGCCGAACTGGGCCACCCGGTCCGCCACCCGTTGGCCCAGGGTCATGTGTGCCTCGAACTCCTGGTCCACGAGCCGCGACACGCGCCCGCGCCGCGCGACCTTGCTCACCAGCGCTTGCTCCATGTCGGAGATCTTGCGGTACTCGGTCTCGAGGTAGTTGAGAAATTTCTTCGCCCGGTACTGCTCGACGCAGTCGCGGCAGATGCCGTGCGTCCCGTCCCATTCGGGGCGCTCGTGCTTGATGATCTCCAGGAGCTGGTTCTCCATCTTCTGCGGCGAGACGAGCTTGCGCCGGTCGACGTGCGTCTGATACAGCGAGCAGGGAAGCTTCGAGCTGGCCCTGGTCGCGGGTGGCCTTGCGGACATGGATGCCTTCCTGACGGAGGTGCGCGCGGACGTTAGGGGGTGCCGGGAGCGAGCATCCCCAGATTCTGCACGAGGAAGGCCCAACGGTCGGCCTGCTCCTCGATCACCTTGCTCGTCGGCTTGCCGGCGCCGTGGCCGGCCTTGGTCTCGATCTCGATCAGCACGGGGCGGGGACCCGCCTGCGCCGCCTGCAGCGCCGCGGTGAACTTGAACGAGTGGCCGGGCACGACGCGGTCATCGTGGTCGGCCGTGGTCACGAGGGTCGCGGGATAGCTCGTTCCCGGCGTGATGCGGTGCAGCGGCGAGTAGGCGTACAGATAAGGGAACTGCGCCGCGCTGTCGGCTGAGCCATACTCGGTCACCCACGCCCACCCGATCGTGAACTTGTGGAACCGCAGCATGTCCATCACGCCGACCGTCGGCAGCGCCGCCCCGAACAGCTCGGGGCGCTGCGTGATCGCCGCCCCCACCAGGAGGCCCCCGTTCGACCCCCCGGCGATCGCGAGCTTCGGCCGCGACGTGTAGCCTTGCGCGACCAGGTACTCCGCCGCCGCGATGAAGTCGTCGAACACGTTCTGCTTCTTCTCGTGCATCCCGGCCTGGTGCCACTCCTCGCCGTATTCCCCGCCACCCCGCAGGTTGGGAACGGCGTACATGCCGCCCAGCTCGAGCCACGCCGCGACGCCCACCGAGAACGCCGGCGTCAGGCTGATGTTGAAGCCGCCGTACCCGTACAGCAGCGTGGGATTCGAGCCGTCGCGCCGGGCGCCCTTCTTGTGCGTGACGAACATCGGCACCCGGGTCCCATCCTTGCTGTGGTAGAACACCTGCTCGGTCTCGTAGCCAGCGGGATCGAAATCGATCGCGGGTGCCTTGAAGGCGCTCGTCGCGCCGGTCGCGAAGTCATGGCGGAAGATCGTTGTGGGATAGAGAAACGACGTAAACGCGAAGAACATCTCAGCGTCCCGCCGCTCTCCGGTGATCGCGCTGACCGACCCGAGGGTGGGCAGAGCGAGCTCCCGGGCGAACCGACCGTCCATCGTGAACAACCGCAGTCGCGAGTGCGCGTCGTGGAGATAGTTGACCACGAACATGTCGTGGATCAGCCGCACGGCGTCGATCACGTCCTCGCCCTGCGGGATGATCTCACGCCAAGCGCCCCGCTCGGGATGGCGCGTGTCGATCGCGATGACGCGCTTGCGCGGGGCGTCGTAGTCTGTCGCGAAGTAGAAGACCGGCCCGTCGTTCCCTACAAAGTCATAGCTCGCGTCGAAGGCGTCGAGCAGCTTCACCACGTCACCCCGCACCCGCGGCCGCGCCGCATCCAGGAGGTCGAAATAGTAGACGCGGTTGCGCCGGTCGGTGCCGAGCCACACCGTCAGAATCACGTAGCGACCGTCGTCTGTCACGTTGCCGTTGACCCCCCAGTCCGGCTGGTCCGGGCGTTCGTACACGAGCACATCCGCCGCCTGCTCGGTGCCGAGCCGGTGATAGTAGAGCGTCTGAAAGCGGTTCACGGCACGCAGCGCATCGCCCCCGCTTGGCTCGGGATACCGGCTGTAGAAGAACCCGAGCCCGTCGTGCGTCCAGCTCGCACTTGAGAATTTGATCCAGCGCAAGCGGTCGCCGAGGTCGCGCGTGCTCGCGACGTCGCGCACCCGATACTCCTCCCAATCGGAGCCGCTCGCCTGCGTCCCGTACACGAGCAGGCGCCCGTCCTCGGAGGGCTCGAGCACGGAGAGCGCCACCGTACCGTCTGCCGCCAGCAGGTTCGGATCGAGCAGCACCTCGGGGTCCCCCACGAGTGAGGCTTGCTTGTAGAGGACCGCCTGGTTCTGGAGACCGTCGTTCTTGAGAAAGAAGTATCGGCCGCTCTTGTGGAATGGCGTGCCGTAGCGGGGATAGTTCCACAGCGCCGTGAGCCGGCGCCGGATCGTCTCGCGGGCAGGGACCTGCGCGAGATACGCGGCGGTGAGGCGGTTCTCCGCCTCGATCCACGCGCGGGTCTCGGGGGCATCGACGTCCTCGAGCCAGCGGTACGGGTCGGCCACCTTCGTGCCATGGTAGTCGTCTACCTGCGCGCCCTTGCGGGCGGGGGGGTAATGCATGCCCTGCGCGCTCACTGCTGTCGTCACGAGACCGCACAGCAGGCTGGTGGCGAGAAACGAGGCCATGGCTCGTAAATCTCGACTCCATTGACCTAAGTCGCAAGCCCGCTTACATTTACCGCATGCATTGGACTTCGGATTTGCGCGTGCAGTTCGCCCCGGCGCAGGCGGCGCTGGCGCGCGCCCAGGCCAATCGGTTCATCGAATGCTGGAACAACTACAAGATCCCGCAGGGCTGCTGGCCCGTCGGGATCGAGGGGTCATGCTTTGAAACGCGAAATCCTGATCAGCGGAAGCCCGCGCGAGACCCGCGTGGCCATCCTAGAGGACGACCGCCTTGTTGAACTCCTGGTGGATCGTCCCGACGCCCGCCGCTCGGTGGGCGACATCTACCTCGGCAAAGTCGAGGCTATCCTGCCGGGGATCCAAGCTGCGTTCGTCAACATCGGAGCCGAGAAGAGCGCCTTCCTGCACGCCTCCGACCTGATCGAGTCGGAGGACGAGGACGAGGAGAACGGGGGCGACAGCGGGAATGGCGAGGGTGAGGGGGAGGGGGACGAGGAGGGGGAGGGGAACGGCGCCGAGGGCGAGCGTGGCGGGAACGGCGGGGGTCGCCGGGGACGTGCTGGCGGGCGCCGCCGCCTCCCGAGCGTGGCCGACGAGCTGAAGCGCGGCGAGCTCAAGATCGTCCAGGTCACCAAAGAGCCGATCGGCACCAAGGGCCCGCGCGTCACCGCCCAGGTGTCCCTCGCCGGACGGTTCCTGGTGTACATGCCGTTCGCCTCCAAGGTCGGTGTCTCCCGCAAGATCGACAATCGCGAGCAGCGCGCCAAGCTGCGCGAGCTGGTGTCGAAGCTCGTGCCGAAGAACTCCGGCGGCTGGATCATCCGCACCGTCGCCGAGGACCTCACCGAGCAAAGCTGCAAGCGTGAGATCGACCACTTGTACAGTCAGTGGCAGAAGATCAAGCGCAAGGCGGCCCCGGCGCGCTCGCCGGTCCTGCTGCAGCGCGAGGCCAGCCTGATCCGCGGGATCACCCGCGACCTCTTTAGCGACAAAGTAGACTCGCTGCTCGTCGACGCCAAGCTGCTCCACAACGAGATCACGCAGTACTTGAAGGCGATCGACCCCGAGCTCCTGGGCCGCGTGCACCTCTACCGGCACGAGACGCCGCTGTTCGACGAGTACGACATCGAGGCGGAGATTCGCGCCCTGTTCAAGGCCAGGGTCGAGCTGCCGTCGGGGGGCTACATCATCATCCAGCCTACCGAAGCGCTCATCTCGATCGATGTCAACACGGGTCGCTACACCGGCAAGAAGGACCCCGAAAGCACGATCCTCAAGACCAACCTCGACGCAGCCCGCGAAGTGGCGCGCCAGCTGCGCCTGCGCGACATCGGCGGAATCATCGTGGTCGATTTCATCGACATGGAGTCGCGCAGCAACCGCGACAAGGTGCTCCAGGAGCTGCGCGCCCACCTTGGCCGCGACCGGGCGCGCACCAAGGCGTTCGCCGTCTCCGAGCTCGGCCTCATCGAGATGACGCGCCAGCGGGTGCGCCCCTCGCTGTGGCAATCCATGACCGCCGAATGTCCCACCTGCAACGGGACGGGACGCGTGTTCCGGCCGGAAGTCGTGGTGCGGCGCATGGAACGCTCCCTCAAGCGCGTGGGAGCGGAGCACAAGGAGCACCAGCTTGCGGTGCGGCTGCATCCCGAGGTGGCGCTGTACCTCGTGGAGCAGGAACCCAACTTCCTGCGCCAGCTCGCGAAGCAGACAGGACTCGAGCTCGAGGTGCGCGACGACCCGATGATGCGGCTCGACGAGTTTCGGATGATGGCGCAGCCGGCGGGCCGGGACGTGACGGAGCAGTACGCGGTGGCTTGACCAACCCCATGTCGGCGTTTAGGTTCCGCCGCCCATGAGCTATGCCATCTTCGCGACCGGCGGTCGCCAGTTCCGGGCCGAGCCCGGCCGCACCATCAAGATCCCGCTGCTCGAGGCGGAGCCCGGGAGCAAGGTCGTGTTCGACCGCGTGCTCCTCGCGAGCGACGGCAAGCGCGTGCACGCGGGGAAGCCGGTCGTGGAAGGCGCCAAGGTCACGGCAGAGGTCGTGCGACACGGCTTGGAGAAGAAGATTCGCATCTATCGGTTCGCGCGCCGCACGGGGTTTCGCCGCCACGCCGGCCACCGCCAGCGGTTCACCGAAGTAAAAATCGCCGACGTCAAGGTCGGCTGAGCGTCATCCTATGGCACACAAAAAGGGCGTCGGCTCCTCACGCAACGGGCGGGACTCAGGCCCCAAGGACCTCGGCGTCAAACGCTTCGCAGGAGAGTTCGTCACCGCCGGCAGCATCCTCGTGAAACAGCGCGGCACGAAGTTCCACCCGGGCACCAACGTGCGCCGTGCTTCGGACGATACCCTGTTCACCGTGATCGACGGGATCGTCAAGTTCGATAAGCGGTAGAAGGCGGGAAGGGGCGGTAGGAGGCGGTATACCGCCCCTTACCGTCTCCATCCGCCACTTGCCGCCTAATACGTCGGTGGCAGCTTTCGATACCGTTCCAGCAGCTCCGTCTGCCGGCTCTTGAGCGGAATCTCCCGTCCCCGGATGTAGACGTGCTCCACAGCCGTCGCAAACTCGAACGGGTCTCCCGACCAGACCACGACGTCGGCGACTTTGCCGAGCGCGATTGAGCCGTAGCGGTCGGCCACGCCGAAGATCTCGGCAGGCGACAGCGTCACCGCCCGCAGCGCCTGGTCCCATGTCATGCCGTTCGCGACTGCGTTTCCAGCCTGCTGGCGCAGGTTGCGGGAGTTGTGGGTGTCGGTTTCCAGCAGCGCAACCTTCACGCCGGCCCTCGCGAGTAAAGCGGCGTTCTCGTAGCGGACGCCGAGCGCGTCGTAGGAGGGAACGTTGTCGAGCGGCCGGACCAGGACCGGCACGTTGGCGCGCGCGATGGCGCTCGCGCTCAACCACCCCTCCGCTGCGCCCGCGAGGATCAGCTTCAGGTGGTACTCCCGCCCGATACGGAGCGCGGTCTCGATATCGCTGCGCCGGTTCGCGATCACGATAAGGGGGAGCTCTCCCCGCAGCACCGGACCGAGCGCCGCCAGGTCAGCGCCGGACGCCGCGAGCGGGTGGATCTGCGCGCGCGCCCAGTCGGTCTTGCGGCGGCCGTACTCGAGCGCGTCGTCGAACACACGGCGCAGCCGCTCCGCGGCGCCGGCGCGGGACCCGCCTCCCGCATCCTTGGTGCGCTCCGACAGCTCCGCCACGACGGCGACCGGCGACTTCACGAGCATCGCCTCAAGGGTCGCTCCGTCGAGGTCGATGAGCACCGCCTGCCCGCGGATGAGACCGGTCTCGGGCGCGGCCAGCGTCGTCGTGACGCCTTCGATGCGTGTGATCGGGATGAGTGTGGACGCCGGGTTGATCCCTTCGGCCACATTGAACGACGCGGCCACGGTGTCGTTCCGCACCGCAGCGTCGTTCGTCCCCGGCACCGCGCCGATCTCCGTCAAACCCATCTGACCTGCGCCATCGATCAGCCCCGGCGTGACCCATTTGCCGGTCGCGTCGATCCGCAGGGCATCGTGGGGAACCGGCACGTTGGCGCCCACGGCCGCGATCCGGCCGTCGCGCATCAGGACCGTCGCATGGTCGACCTTCGGACCGGACACGGGATACACCGTGCCGCCCGTGATCGCGATCGTCTGGGCGAGTAGCACCGCGATCATCGGTCGCTCCCGGGCGGCGGCTCCTGGCCCAGCTCGAAGTCGGACCGCGGTTGGTGCGCCGGGTCGTTGCGGTCGTACACCAGCCACCCGTCGTTATAGACCTGCACCGCCTTGCTGTAGACGGAGAACGGATCTCCTGACCACAGCACGACGTCTGCCATCTTCCCGGGCTCGAGAGTACCGACGACCGAGTCGAGCCCCAACACCCACGCCGGGTTCGCGGTGATCCATCGCAGCGCCTGGTCCCGCGTGACCGGGATCCCGGCGCGTTGCCCGGCGTACATCGCCTTCGCCGTCTCCTGGTTCAGGCGCTGGATGCCGCCCGGATCGTCCGAGTGCAGCGTGATGCGCGCCCCCGCCTGCTGGAGCAGCGCCGCGTTTTGCTGGATGCCGTCCATCGCCTCTTCTTTGAAGCCGTACCAGTCCGCCCACACGGCCGAGGCCGTGCCCGCCTGCGCCAGGAGATCGCCGATCTTGTACGACTCCACCGCGTGATGGAACGCGCGGATCTTGAAGCCGAATTCGCGGGCGAGGTCGAGCATCTGCGCCATCTCGTCGGCGCGGTAGCAGTGGTTCTGCACGTAGATGTTGCCCCGCAGCACCTCGGCCAGGGTCTCGAGCCGCAGGTTGCGGTCGGGGGGATCACCCTTGTGGTCGCGGTTCCACGCGTCCCACTTGCGCCGATATTCCTCCGCCTGGATGAAGGCGCCGCGGTAGCCCGCCACGTTGCCCATCCGAGTCGATGGGAACTGGTTCCGCCGTCCGTACACGCGCTTCGGGTTCTCACCGCACGCCATCTTGAGGCCGTAATGGGCGCCGGGGAATTTCATCGCCTGCACGGTGCGGGTGGGGATGAGCTTCAGGACCGCGCTCCGCCCGCCGATCAGGTTGCCCGACCCGGGGAGCGCCTGAATCGTGGTCACGCCCCCCGCGATCGCGAGCGGAATCTGCGGGTCCTGCGGCCAGAAGGAGTGCTCCGCCCACACCTCCGCCGTGACGGGACCGGTGAGCTCGTTGCCGTCCGACTCGGCGTCCGTCGCAGGGGCCGCGTAGACGCCCAAGTGCGAGTGCACGTCGATGATGCCGGGCGTCACCCACTTGCCGGTGCCGTCCACCTTGATCGCGTCGGACGGCGCCTGCACCGTGGCGCCGACCGCGACGATCTGGCCTTCACGGAACAGGATCGACGCGTGCGGGATCTCCTGTCCGGCGGCGGTCATGATCGTGGCGTTGGTGATGACGACGGGCGGGTAGGGGTGGCGCTGGTAAGTGGACGGGTACTGGGGGCGGTTGACGCTGAGGCTCTCGGCAGCGGTGCCGGTGGCTCCCCGCGGCGCAGGCGTGGCTGCGGCGGCAGGAACGGCAGCAGGCGCCGCGTGCGCCCCGCTGGAGGCGCACGCCGCCGCCCAGCCGGCGAGCAGGTATGCGGTGGCTGCTCTCATCGGGTCCTCTGCTATTGCACGAGTTCGAAGACGATCGGCGCTCCCACCATCGCGAACTTGACGATCCGGCGGGGAGCGTCGCGAGTGACGTGGAGGACGAACGGCGCCTGGCCGCCCGACACCTGGACCTTGAATGCGGCGAACGTGCCGGCGGGTACGGTCACGCTGTCGAGCCCGGCTACCGCCACGGTGAGCACCTTGGCGCTCGCGTCGCCCGACGAGAATCCATTGACCGCGAAGCGCTTCCCCGGGGCGAGCGGGAGCGCGAGCACGATCACATCGATCGCGTTGTCGTCGTAGGTCCCCGGGGCGATGGTCGTGTCAATCGCCACCGTGCGGGGCGTGCCGCTCTGGTCCGGCACGACGGCGCTCCCCTTGACGCGCCCGGCGCCGTACACCAGGTGCACCTCGTTCGGCTGGCCGCCGGTGCTGCCCGTCTGGTCTACCCGCCGCACGCTCAGATCGGCGGGATCGAACACAACCGTCAAGTCCTGCTTGCCACCGGTCCCGAACGCGAGCGTCTCGTTGAACACGAGCGAGTCCGCCGTGCGTCGCACGGCGGTCACCCGTGCGCCGATCGGCTTCCCCTGGAGCGTCACCGCGAAGCTGTCGCGGTGGGGTACGAGCTGTGCCGGGTCGAGCGGCAGCGCACTGGCCTTCGGGACGAGGTCCGCAGGCGCGATCGGGTTGCCGTCCACGTCCACGACCCGCACCGGGGCGATGGCCTTGAGCGCGTCGTACAGCTTCGCCCCATCTCCCGCGACGACGATAGATAAGACGCCGGCGTGGTACAGGCGCTGGGCGGCTGCCCGGACCGCGAGTGACCGGACCGCTCTCAGCCGCTCGCGGTACAGCCGCAGGTAGTCAGGGTCGAGGCCAAGCAGCTTGGCGCTCGTCACCTGGCCCGCGATCTGCCGCGGGGTCTCGATCGTGAGCGGGAAGGAGCCCACGAGATAGCCCTTCGCCGCGTCCAGCTCCGAGTCCGGGACCACGCGGGTCCGGATTACGTCGATCTGATGAAGCAGCTCCTTGAGCGCGCTGTCGGTCGCTTCGGTGCGCACCTCCACCGCCGCGACCCAGTACCCGAGGCCGCGGTAGCGGCGCAGCGCGGCGTGGGCGTCGTAGGTCCAGCTCTTCTCCTCGCGCAGAATCCGGAACAGACGCGAGTCCGCGCCGCCGCCCAGGACGTGAGTCGCGAGGCGGCCGGCATAGTAGAGCGAATCGGTGGGCAGGATGGTCGTGTTCCCGACCAGCACGTTCGACTGTGCCGACCCGGGGCGGTGGACGAGCAGCATGTCGCTCGCCCGCTTGGCGCGCGCGGTCACCGCGGCGGGCGAGGGCGGCGGCGCACCCGTCCAGCCAGCGAAGGCCTGCTGCGCGAGCGACTCGACCTGCGCTCGGGTGACGTCGCCCGCGACGACGAGGAGCGCGCCCGCCGGGCGGAGCCGCGCGCGCGCGAAGCCCACGAGATCCTGCTGCGTGATTGCCTTGAGGCTCTGCTCGGTGGAGCTGCGCCCGTAGGGGTTGCTCCCGTAGATCTCCTTTGCGAAGAACCGCGATGCGACGCTCGCCGGCTGCGACAGCTCGAGCGCCAGGGCCGACAGCTCCCGCGTGCGCGCAAGCTCCACCTCGCTTGCTGGAAACGTCGCGTGCAACGTCACGTCACCGACCAGGCCGAACAGGAGCTCCAGCTGGTCGCTCAACGCGTCGCCCGCGATCGTGAGAAAGTCGTCACCCGCGCTCGCCGACAGACTGCCTCCGACGCCTTCGATCGTGGCGGCGATCTGCTCCGCGGAGCGGGTGGCCGTCCCCTTGGTCAGGACTTCCGCCGCCAGCACCGCGAGCCCTTCCTTCCCCGACGGGTCGTAGATCCCCCCGGCACGGAAGCTCAGGCTCACGGAGGCCACGGGCTCCTCGTGCCGCTCGACCACGACCAGCTCGACCCCGTTCGCGAGCCTGGCCTCCTCGAACGGAGGGAACCGCGCGGGGGAGAGCGTGGCGGGCCGCGGGGGACGCATTGGGAAAGAATCCTGGGCGATCAGGCGGTCAGGCGGTCTGGCGGTCAACAGCGATGCCAGGACCAGCAGACGCTGGACCGCCCGACCGCCCGACCGCCGGACCGCCCTCATTCGCCACCTCCCGTCGACTTTGCTCCACCCGCTCCCGGCCGCACGATCACGTCCACCGCATTGACCGCGTCGAGGTACTTGCCGGCGACGCGCCGGATGTCGTCCGCCGTAACGGCGAGATAGCGATCGAGATCAGTGTTAATCTCGGCGAGCGAGCGGTGGAACATCTGGTAGTGCTGGAGCTCTTCCGCGCGTCCGAGTGAGGTCTCGCGGGTGCGGACGAAGTCGGCGCGGAACAGGTTCTTGGCCTTCTCGAGCTCCTCCGGCGCCACGTTCGTGGTGCGCATGCTGTCCACCTCCCGGGCCAGCAAGGAGTCGAGCTTCGCCGGATCGACCCCCTGGTTCGCGATTCCGAGGACAAGCAGCACCCCGGGGCCGCGCCGCACGTCGTAGGGGTTGATCATCACCTGCACGCCGAGCGCGGCCTTTTCCCGCCGCACCACCGCCACGTTCAGGCGCGAGCTCTCCCCGTCGCCCAGGATGATGTTGAGGAGCCCGAGCGCGGGCGTGTCGGGGTCGTCGTGCGGCGGGACGCGGTACATCCGCACGACCGCAGGGAGATTGGCGTGGCGGTCGGTCAGCGTGCGGTGCTGGGGACCGGGCGAGAGCCGGTACTCGCACGCGATCGGGGGTGGCGTCGGGTGCGCGCGCACGCCGGCGAAGTACTGGTTCACGAGACGCCGCAGTTCCACCACTCGGAAGTCGCCGCTCACGACGAGCGTGGCGTTGTTGGGCGCGTAGTAGGTCTCGAAGAACTGCCTCACGTCCGGGAGCGTGGCCGCGTTCAGGTTCGCCATCGAGCCGATGACGCTGTGCGCGTAAGGGAAGCACGTCGCGCTGTCGAACGGCCAGGTCAGCCCGTCGGCGAAGAGCTCGCCGTAGGGCTCGTTGTCCACCCGGAGCCGGCGCTCCTCCTTCACGGTCTCCCGCTGGTTGTGGAACGTCTCGTCGGTCACGGTGAGGGAGCGCATGCGGTCCGCTTCGAGCCACAGCACGACGTTCAGGTAGTTCGAGGGGACGGTCGCGTAGAAGTTGGTGCGGTCCTCGGCGGTCGAAGCGTTGTCCTGCCCGCCGGCGCTTTCGATCAAGTGCGAGTGCAGCCCCTTGGGCGCATGCGCCGATCCCTCGAACATGAGGTGCTCGAACAGATGCGCGAACCCGGAGCGGCCGGGGCGCTCGTTACGCGATCCCACGTTGTACCACAGGTCCACCGACACGACCGCCGTGGTGTGATCCTCCGCGTAGATCACCCGCAGGCCGTTCGGCAGCGTGAACGTGGCGTAGTTGATCTGGCCTGCCGTCTGGCAGACTAGTCCACCGGGCGCGAGACACAGCGCGAGACTGACCGAAACAGCAATGAGCGCGCGTCGCGGCATCAGATGTCCACTCCGTTGTGGGAGTCCGGTCACGTCACGGGTCCGTGGGCACGACGGGCCCGGTGTGCGCCAGCTCGAAGCTGAACCGCCCGTCCAGCGTCTCCCCCTTGACCACGCGCCGCGGCGGCTGCCGGGTGACGTAGAGACGGAAGTCGCCGCTGCGTAAGGGGAGGACGTCGAACCGCCCCGCTGGCACGTTGACGGCCGTGGGCTGCTCGGCGAAAAAGTACAGCGTGCGGAGCGAATCGCTGAACTCGCGGTAGTCCGGGGCGGCGAGCGAGTCGCCGGGCTCGGCGTTCGTGACCGCGGCGGCGTACAGCTCGTAGTTGGACCACACGGTACCGGGCGGCAGCGGCACGCTCACGGGGATGGCCTTCACCTTGCCATCCTTGGTGCCGACCTTGCGCGTGCCCTGGACCCGGCCGTCCTTCACTTCGAGGTCGTGCTCCACCATGAGGGTGTCGCTCCGGGGCGAGAACAGCTCGATGTGGTGGTACGATGCGAGCGGAGCGCCGCTGGTCCGATCGAGCACGACGCGGAGCCGCTCCTCCTCGACCGGCTGAAACTCCGAGTACGCAGAGTACACGACCTCCTCATGCGGAGTGCGCGCGCGGGTCTCGTACTGCCACACAGCGAAGCCGTGCGCCTGGCGATCGAGGAAGAAGGTGAACGAGTCCCGGGTCACGGGAATGGCGGCGAGGTCGAACCGCAGCGGCTTCACCGGCCGCCCACCCCCCGCGCCCCCCTGGGCGGCGGCAGTGCTAGCGAGGAGGAAGCACAGCCAGCGCATTGGTCTCGAGAATCGCCTTGCGGTGAGCGTCCGAGAGCGGGAGCGTCGCGAACTGCTCGATGTTCTGCTTCATGTCCCGCACCCCCGGTCCGGGCCAATCGGTCCCCCACAGCGCCCGGTCCGCGAGCTCGGAGAGTCGCGGAAAGTACTGCAACAACTTCGCCGGCGGAATCCCGGATACGTCGAGCCACACGTTCTTGTGCCGGCGCAGGACGAAGAACGCCTCCTCCATGTAGAGGGGCCGGCCGCCGTGGGCCATCAGCAGCGTGAGATCGGGAAAGTCGACCGCCACGTCATCGAGTTCCAGCGGGTTGCCGTACTTGGCACGCGCCCCTGGGAAGACGCTCGTTCCGGTATGCACCATCACCGGCAAGCCGCGCTCCTCGGCGCGTCGGTAGATCGTTCCCAGCGCGTCGAGTCCCCCGGTGTAGGCGTTCGCGGGGAACAACTGGTGCGGGGGGTGCAGCTTGAGGACGCGGATCCCGAGCTCGAACAGCCGGTCCACGTCGCCCGCGGGATCACGGGTGAACCGGGGATGCACGCCGCCGTACGGCAGCAGCCGCTCGCGGTTCGCCTCCGCGTAGCGGGCGGCGAACGCGTTGGCGGCGTCGGTGAAGCCCATGACGTCGGGCGCGGGGTAGTTCACGAGGCCGGCGCGCCACACGCCGGCCCGGTCCATCAGCTCGAGCAGAGCGGCCGGGTCGTCCATGAGCTGGAGCAGCACGTCCCAGTCGGCTTCCTTGCCGCGGCGCATCACGTCGAGCACCGCGGGCTTGAGCTCGCGCCACGGCTGCACGTGAATGTGGACGTCGGTGATACGGCTGAATCGCTCCACTAACCGCCCCACACATAAAAGCCCTTCCCCGATTTCTTCCCGAGCTCGCCCTTCGCGACCTTGTCGCGCAGGATGCGCGGCGGCTGGAACTGCGGCTCCTCCAGCGCCTGGTGCAACGTCTCGGCGATCGCGAGCCGCACGTCGAGCCCGACCAGGTCCGACAGCTTGAGCGGGCCCATCGGGTGGTTGTAGCCCAGCTCCATCGCCTTGTCGATGTCCTCGACCGAGGCCACGCCTTCCTCGACCATCCGCATCGCCTCGAGACCAAGCAAGATGCCCAGCCGGCTCGTGGCGAACCCGGGCGAGTCCTTCACCACGATCGGCTCCTTGCCGAGCTGCCGCGCGAGCGCGATCGCCCGATCGAGGGCGCCATGTCCCAGCCTCGGGTGCGTCACGATCTCGACGAGCTTCATCGCGTGTACCGGGTTGAAGAAATGGATGCCGATCACTCTGGCGGGGTCGCGGACGGCGCCCGCGATGGCGGCGATGGAGAGGGAGGAGGTGTTCGTCGCGAGCAGCGCGTCACGCGGTGCCGCGTGCTCGACTTCGCGAAACAGCGCCTGCTTGACGCCCAGGTCCTCGACCACAGCCTCGATCACAACACCCGCATCAGCGACGGCGAGGCCGAGCGCGGCGTCGCCCCGGACGCGCCTGGCGACGGCCGCCCGCTCGTCGGCGGTGAGCTTGCCGCGCTGCACGGCGCCGGCCAACAGCCCGGTGATCCGGTCCAGCGCCAGTGGGAGCGCATCGGCGCGGCTGTCGGTGAGCCTGACGTCGCACCCCGCGAGCGCCGCGACGTAGGCGATGCCGTGGCCCATCGTGCCCGCGCCGATCACGGCGACCCGGGGCGCGCTCATGCGGCGAACCGATCCACCACGCGCCGGCCGACGTCGGGAAAATTCGTGCAGAGCCCGTCCACGCCGAGCGACAGCAGCCGCTCCATTTCCGCCGGCTGGTCCACGGTCCAGACCAGCAGCTGGCACCCCGCCCCGTGCATCAGATCGACGAGGGCGCGGTCCACGAGCGACCGCTCCTGCCACAGGGTGGTCGCTCCGGCGTCGTGCAGTGGCGCCAGCGGGCGCACGGGGTAGCTCCCAGAGAGCACGCCGCGGGGCAGGGCGGGGCGCCTGCTACCGAGCCGCTGAACCACGCGGTGATCGAAGGAGTGGACTGCGTAGCCCGAAGGGTTGGGGCCCCGCTCGAGCGCGGCGAGCAGCCGATCGTCGAAGCGCGGGTCGAGGCTCTTCACCTCGACGAACACGCGGAGCGTGCCGGCCGCCTGGAGCGCCTCGTCCAGCAGCGGCAGCGGCTCTCCGTTCGCCAGGCGGAACGCGCGGGCCTGCTCGCGCGTCAGCTGCGGAATGCGGCGCGATCCGTCGAGGGCGTCGTCGTGGTGCACGAACAGGGCGCCGTCCGTGGTGGAGTGCACGTCCAGCTCAACGGCATCGGCGCCCTTCGGCCCGGCGGCGCGGAAGGCGGCGAGCGAGTTCTCCAGCTCGTAGCCCGACGCGCCGCGGTGCGCGATCACGAGCGCGGTCACATCACGCCGATGGCTTGAGCAGGCTGTCGGCCTTCTTCGGCTCGATCCAGTCCGGCTCCTTCTCGATGTCGTGCACCCGCTGATAGTCCGCGGCCTGGGGCAGCACCGTGGCCAGGTACGCCTGGTACTTCGCCGGATCGTCGACCGGCTCTCCGTCCACCGTGTACCGCTGGTGGGCGTAGACGCCGATCTTGCGGTTGAACTGCGTCACGGGGACCTTGAGCTGCCGCTCGCGCTCGGGGATAAACATGTTGAGCCGCTCGACGAGCTTCGAGATCTCCTGACGGTACAGCTCGCGGCTGTATTCGTTGAGCTTTGCCTTGTCGGGCTCCACCTGATTGTCCCGCTCGTCGTAGCGCCCCTTGAGCCCCCACACGTACGCCCAGTGGGCGGACGACGAGTTGTCGGTGCCGAACAGGTCGAACGCCGTCGGGATCCACTTGTAGAAGAACTTCTGGATCAGCTCGGGCGGCATCTTCCCCGCCTTCGCGATCCGCAACAGGCCGTTGTTCCCCGTGCCCAGGTGGAACGACTCCTCCTTGAGCATCGGGGTCATCGAGCGGGACAGCGGATCGAACCCCGACACGGAGAGCATGGTGAGCTGGAACTTGCCGTCGCGGTCGATGAACTGGGTGTAGGTGAAGAAGTCGAGCCAGTTGTCCACCAGCTCGTTGAACGAGCCGAGCAGGCGCTCCCCTTCGTCGGCACGGCGCTCGAGCAGTTTCGCCGCTTCGCGCCTGCCCTCGTCCCCGAAGTGCGTGCACAAGAGGTACGACATCTGCCACCCGTGCCGCATCTCCTCGGTCATCACGCGCTGGAGCGCCAGCAGGTCGTAATCGGAGGGCGCATGCGTGAGCAGGCTGCGCTGCTGCTCCACCGAGGCGAACTCCGTATCGCCCTGGTACACGATCAGGTTGAGCAGGGCGTCGCGGATGCGTTGGTCGGGGATGTGCATCACGGTCGGCCACTTGCGCTGGCCTTTATAATGCCCGAACTCGATGATGGGGACGTCCTGGTCCCCGAACTGGGCCTCGAACTTGAAGTCCCGCAGCTCGCCCTGAGGCAGGCCGATCGACTCCTGCCAGTAGCGGAAATAGTCGATCCAGTCGTCGAAGTTGCCCAGTTTCCGTACCATCAGTGACTCCTCTGCTCGCGCGCCGCGCCGATGCGCGCCCGCGCGTCGGCGCTGGCAAAGAGCTGCTGCTGCAGCGCGATCTCGAGATCGAGCGTGGCCGCGAGCGAGCTCTCGCCGCTCCGGTAGACGGCTTCCTTGGCGCTCCGCACGGCCAGGGGCGGCTGGCCCGCCCACAGCTCGGCGAGCCGCCGCGTCTCCTGCTGCAGCGTCTCGTGGGACACGACACGATCGAACAGGCCGAGGCGCGCGGCTTCGCTCGCGTCCACCATGCGGGCGCTCCATACCAGCTCGAGCGCCCGGCCCGTACCCACCAAGCGTGGCAGGAAGAAGCTGCCGCCCCAATCGGGAGCGAGGCCCAGCTTGTGAAACACCTGGCCGATCGATGCGCGCTCCGATGCGATGCGGTAGTCGCACGCGAGCGCGAGGTTCGCGCCGCCCCCCGCCGCCGGCCCGTTCACGGACGCGATTACGGGCTGCGGTGCGTGGCGGATGGTGAGCGCGATGTCGCGCCCCGCCGCCACGAGCGCCGCGCCATCTTCCGCCAGCACGCTGAGGTCGGCGCCGGCGCAGAACCCGCGCCCGGCGCCCGTGAGCACGATCACGCGCACCGCTTCCGACCGCGCCACCATCCGCAGGCCCTCGAGCAGCTCCGCGCACGAGTCGCGGTCGAAGGCGTTGAGCTTCTCGGGACGGTTCAGCGTCACCGTGGCGACGCCGTTCTCCATCGCGATCAGCACCCGCTCATAGGCGGCCATCACACCCGCTCCACGATCAGGGCGATCCCCTGACCGACGCCGATGCACATCGTGCATAAACCGTAGCCGGACTTCGTCCGGTGTAAGGCGTGGACCAGTGTGGTCAAAATGCGCGCGCCCGTGGCACCGAGGGGGTGACCGAGCGCGATCGCGCCGCCGTAGATGTTCACTCTCTCAGGGTCGAGCTTTAGTTCGCGAATGCAGGCGATCGCCTGCGCCGCGAACGCTTCGTTCAGCTCTACCAGGTCCATCTGGCCGATCGTGAGACCGGCGCGCGCCAGCGCCTTGTGGGTCGCAGGGATCGGCCCGACCCCCATGCAACTCGGATCGACGCCGGCGACGGCGCTCGCGACAATCCGCGCGAGCGGCTTCGACCGCCCCTTACCGCCCCCGCCCGCCTCCGACCGCCCGACGACAAGCAACGCTGCCGCCCCGTCATTGATGCCGCTCGAGCTTGCCGCCGTCACCGATCCGTCGCTCCGAAACGCCGGCTTGAGCTTCGCCACGCCTTCGAGCGTCGTCCCCGGACGTGGGTACTCGTCCTTCGCGAATGTCGTACCGTCGGGCAAGGTGACCGGAACGAGCTCGTCCGTGAACACACACTCTTCCTGGGCCCGCTCCGCGCGGCGCTGACTCTCGACCGCGAACGCGTCCTGCTCGGCGCGGGTGATTCCGTAGCGCGTCGCCACGACCTCCGCCGTCTCGCCGAGGGGAATCGTCCAGTCAGGCTTGAGGCGCGGGTTGGTGAACCGCCAACCCACCGTGCTGTCGGCCATCGCTGGTGACCTCCGGTCCCACGGCTCTCCCGACTTGAGGAGCACGTACGGCGCGCGCGTCATGCTCTCGACACCTCCCGCGACGAAGACGTCGCCCTCACCCGCCGCGATCGCGTGCCCCGCACTCACCACCGCCTGCAACCCGGAGCCGCATAGCCGGTTCACGGTCTGCCCAGGGACTTCGACCGGCAACCCGGCCAAGAGCGCCGCCATCCGCGCCACGTTGCGGTTGTCCTCACCCGCCTGATTGGTGCAGCCGAGGATGACGTCGTCGATCGCCGCCGGCTCGATGCCCGTACGCTCGACGAGAGCTTTGATGGGGATTGCGGCGAGATCGTCGGCGCGGACAGACGCCAACGCGCCTCCGTGCTTGCCCACGGGTGTCCGCAGCGCTGCGCAGATGTACGCCTCGCTCACGGACCGCATCTCGCATCCCGCATCCCGCATCCAGTCATAGCCCGACCCACACCGTCTTCACTTCCGTATAGTTCTTCAGCGCCTCTTTCCCCAGATCCCGCCCGAACCCCGAGAACTTGTAACCGCCGAACGGCGCCGCCGGGTCGTAGAAATTGTAGGTGTTCACCCATACCGTCCCCGCCTTGATGGCACGCGCTACGCGGTGCGCCCTCTGGACGTCCTTCGTCCAGATGCCGGCCGCAAGCCCGTACATCGAGCGATTGGCGAGCTCGATGCCTTCCTCCTCGCCCGCGAACGTGAGCACGGACAGGACCGGGCCGAAGATCTCCTCGTCCACGATCTTCATCCCCGGCTGCGCCCCGTCGAACACGGTGGCCTCGACGAAGTAGCCCTTGCCGTTCACCTTCGCGGCCTTCCCTCCAGCCACTAGGCGCGCCCCTGCCTGCTCCCCGGCGGCGATGTAGGAGAGCACCTTCTCCTGCTGCTGTTTCGACACGATGGCGCCGAGACGGGTGTTCTTGTCGAAAGGATCGCCCGGGACAAGCTTCTTCGCACGCTGGGCGAGCTCACTCACCACCTGGTCGTGAACCGACTGCTCGACGAGGAGGCGCGACCCCGCAGCGCACACCTCGCCCTTACCGTAGAAGATCCCGCTCTGCGCGCCGCGCACGGCGGCCGCGAGATCCGCGTCGGCGAAGATGATGTTGGGGCTCTTACCGCCGAGCTCCAAGGTGACGCGCTTGAGCGTGCCGGCGGCCTCCCGCATGATCCACTGGCCCACCTCGGTGGACCCGGTGAACGCGATCTTGTCCACGAGGGGATGGCGCACCAGGGCGGCGCCGGCCGTAGGGCCCGGGCCGGGAACCACATTGAGGGCACCTGCGGGGAAGCCCGCCGCGAGCGCGAGCTCACCCAGGAGCAGCGCGGTGAGAGGTGTCTCATGCGCCGGTTTCAGCACCACGGTGCATCCCGCGGCGAGCGCCGGCGCGACCTTCCACGCGGCGAGGTTCAATGGGAAGTTCCACGGCACGATCGCGCCCACCACGCCCACGGGCTCGCGCAGCGTGTAGGTGAAGAAGTTGCCGCTCACCGGGAGCGTGTCGCCCGTGAGCTTGTCGGCCCAGCCGCCGTAGTACCGGAAGGTTTCGACCGCCATCGCGACGTCGATCTTCGACTCGAACAGCGGCTTGCCGTTGTTCCGGGTCTCGACTTCGGCGATCTCCTGAGATCGCTCCTCGAGCAGGTCCGCGAGCCGGAAGAGCAGGGCACCGCGCCGGCGCGCCGACAGCTCGCGCCATTCCTTTGCCTCGAAGCAGGCGCGCGCTGCCCGCACCGCCGCGTCGATCTCCGCTTCGCCCGCCTCGCCCACCTCGGCGAGCGTCTCTTCGGTGGCGGGGTTCGTCAGGCAATAGCGCCGGGCGCCCGCCCGCCACTCCCCGCCGATCAGCAGATCGGTTCTCACTTCCCCTTGAACTCCGCCACCCGCTTCTCGACGTATGCTGCGATCCCTTCCTTCGCGTCGTCGCTCTGGAACAGCTGCTGCTGCAGCTCGCGCTCGAGCGCGAGACCCGACTCGAACGGCACCTCGGCGCCCGACTGGACCGCGCGCTTGATCAGTCCCACCGCCTTCGCCGCCTTGTGCGGCGGGCAGAACTGTTTCGCGTAGAGCATGATCTGGTCCCAGTAGTCGTCGGCCGGGAACACCTCGTTCACGATGCCCAGCTCCTTCGCCTTGTCGAACGAGAACGTCTCCCCCTTCGCCATCATTTCGATCGCCCGGGGCTTCCCGATGATGCGCGCGAGCCGCTGCGTGCCGCCGGTGCCCGGGAGCACGCCCAGGTTCACCTCGGGGAGTCCGATCTTCCCGGCGTTCTCCTTCGCGAGCCGGATGTCGCACGCCATAGCGATCTCGAGCCCGCCCCCCACGGTGTGCCCGTTCAGCGCCGCGATCGTCAGCTTGGGGGTCTGCTCGAGGCGGTTCAGTGTCTCGTTCGCGTGCAGGCAGAAGAAGTACTTGTAGCGTGGCGTGATGCTGTTGAGATAGGCGATGTTCGCGCCCGCGGAGAAGAATTTCTCACCATGCCCGCGCACCATCAGGACGTGCGCGTTGTCATCGAAGCGCGCCTGGAGGATCGCCTCGTCCAGCTGGCGCATCATCTCGTAGGTGTACGTGTTGGCGGGGGGATCGTCGAGCTCGAGGATCGCGACACCGCCTTCGACCATGTAATGCACCAGCGTCCTGCGTTCGGCCTTGGGTTCGGTCAGGGTCGCCATGAGACATCAGCCTCCATGTACCGGGGATCGCGCCTCGACGAAGCCGCCGAGGAAGATGCGGGCGATCAGCGCGCCGAGGCGCTCCGGGTCGATCTCCCCCGCGGGGTGGTACCAGTTGTAGATCCAGTTCATCATGCCGAAGAGGATGTAGGCCGCCGCGCTCCGATCCACCGGCGTCTCGTCGGGCGCCGCCTCGCGCAGCAGGCCCTCCAGCAGGTCGACATAGCGGCGCTTGATGGTGGCGATGCGGCGCAGCCGCTCCCCCGTGGGCGACGCGGCTTCGTGCGACAGCACCTTCATCTCCGGCATATGCGCGGCGAAGAAGGTGACGTGGTGCCGAATGAACGCCTGCAGCCGCTCCACCGGGTCGCCGGTCCGGGCCGCGACCGCCCGCTCCGCGCCCTCGAGCACCCGTGTGAAGCAGCGCTCCTGGATCTTCGCCAGCAGCTCTTCCTTGCCGCGTACGTAGTAGTACATCCCGGCGAGGGACATCCCGCTCGCGGCGGCGAGGTCGCGCATGGTGGTCGAGTGGTAGCCTTTGTCGGCGAACACCCGGGCGGCCTGGGCGAGGAGGTGATCGAGGCGTTCGTCGTAGGGGCGCATGGGTTTTCGAACGGATGTTCGAACCGCAACTTACGATGGGCGGCACCGGGCGGCAAGGGCAGCAAAGGCGGCACGCTCCCCCAGGCTAATGCCGCCCTCTTGCCGCCTCTGCCGCCCCTGCCGCCTTAATATTGACGCCACTCCCACGTCCACCGTACCGACGCACATGGCCCGAGCGGACGCCGTCGCCGCCGCCGCCTCGTCTCCTGATGCGGCACTGATCGCCGCGTGGCGGAGCGGCGACGAGCAGGCGGCGGCCGAACTGGTGCGCCGCCACGCCCGCGCGCTCGCCCGCTTTCTCGCGAGCGCGGGCGCACGCGACGCCGACGTGGACGACCTAGTGCAGGAGACTTTCATTCGTGCGTTCCGCGCCGTGGACCGGTTCCGCAACCAGTGCCAGTTCCGTACCTGGTTGCTCACCATCGGCGGCAACGTGCTGAAGGACGCTTCACGGCGGGCGAAGCGCGCGCTCGTCGTGCCGCTCGACGACGGGTTGCGCGCGACGGACGGAGATCCGCACGAGCGCACGGTTGCGGTGGAGCTGGAGGCGCGGCTGCAGCAGGGTCTCGAGCAGCTGCCGCGGATGCAGCGCGAGGTGTTCCTGCTGCGGGCCCAGCAGGGGATGGAATACGACGACATCGCCGCAGCGCTCGGCACGTCGCCGGGAGCGGCGCGGGTCCATTATCACCATGCCGCCAAGCGCCTGAAGGAGCACTTGAAGTGAACCGAGACGACTTGCAGGACGCCGAGCTGCGGGCGATCGCCCAGGGACTAGGGGCGCGGGCGGCGGAGCGGCTGGACGTCGAGGCCGCGGCGCAGGCGGTGCTCGAGCGGCTGCGGCAGACGCCACGCACCGTGCATTGGACCCGGCGGCGCCCGGTGTGGCTGTCGCTCGCCGCGGCCGCCGTGCTGTTACTCGGGACGAGCGCGGTGTTGCGCAACGTGCGCCAGCATGCGAGGCCCGCACGCGGCATCGGGGCGCCAGCCGGCGTGGACCTGAACGACCTGTCGCCCGACCAGCTCCGCGAGGTCCTGAGCACGTTCGATCAGTCGTGGGAGGACGCACCAGGCAGTGCCGACACGGACTGGGAAGATCTGTCGGCGCCGGAGCTGCGCAGCTTGCTGCGCTCCCTGGAGGGGTGATGAGGCACATTCTTCTCGCACTGGTGTGCGCGGTGATGGGGCCGCTCGCGGCGCAGAATCCGCCCGACACGAGCGAAGCAGCGCAGACGCAGCAGCTGCGCGAGCGCATCCGGCAGCGCTGGCACCAGGTGGTCCGCACCCAGCTCGGCCTCACATCCGACCAGGCCACCAAGTTGCAAGCGACGGAGGACCGCTTTGCAGCGCAGCGCCGTGACATCGCGCGGCGCCAGCGCGGCGTGCAGGAAGCGCTGCGGGGCCAGCTGCAACCGGGCGTCGCCGCCAACGCCGACAGCGTGCGTCGCCTCATGGACGCGCGGGACCAGAACCGCGCGGCGCTCGCCCAGATCGAGCGGGATGAGGACAAGGAGATCGCCGGCTACCTATCGCCGGTGCAGCGGGCCCGCTACCAGATCATGCGGCAGCGGCTCCAGGAGCGGATCAGCGAGATGCGGCGGCAGCGACGCCAGCAGTTGCTGCCGCCGCGGGGCGCACGGCCGGGGGTGCGGAGGCGGCCGAGACCCTAGAACCTACTTCCGCCGCGTCGCTACCCACTTCCCGGGAAGCACAGCACCCGACGCGAAGTGGCCCTCGAGCGTCCCGGTCACGGCATCGCCCTTGAAGTGACCCGTGCTCCGGGTCGTTACCATCTGGCCGGGGCGCACGACGCTCTCATACGGGCCCATCTCGGCAACGACGCTGTCGCCGCCCATGGCCACGATGCGGGCGGCGATCGGGGCGCGATTGGGCAGCGTCATCGTCCAGCTCTTGCCGTCAGCGGCGACGGTCATTACCCAGGTTGCGACGACGCTGTCCTTCGGGCCCATCATGGTCTTCCCGTCCCAGGTGCCTGCGACGTCCGACGCCTTAAGGCCGGCGGCGGGGGCGGGGGCGGCCGGAGCCGCGGGGGCGGCGGGCTTCTGGGCGCTCGCGACGGCGGCGTGCGCGACCAGCGCGACAAAGCAAAGCAGCATGAGACGGCGCATGGGAGGTCCTCCCGAGAAAGCGATGGCGGTGAACGTAGCGGCGGTCCCTGCAAGGGCAAGACGATCAGGGACCGGGGTGCCTCCGAAGCGGCGGGACGCTAAGTTGCAGCGCTGTGCGAGGACGCACAATGAAACGGTCGGTGGAAATCGAGGAGGACTGATGCAACTCATTGGGAAGCGGCTGATCCTCGCGGTCCCGATGCCGGCGGGGCACAGCCCGGCCGACACGACCGCCCGCGTGGAAGGCGGTGGCAGGTTCATGCATCATCATTTCGTGTTACGGGTCATCGGCGCGGTGATTTGGCTCGGCGTGGTGATATACCTGCTGTGGCTGGGCACCAGGGCGGTTCGGGCGATTGAGAAGGTCGCGGACAAGTTCCAGGGCCGAGCCCTGTAAGGAGACGAATATGACACCGTTCGCCATCGTGCTCGTTGGCGCGCTGCTCGCGAGCCCCTCAGGATCGCATCACCCCAGCCACGCCATGGCTGTGCTAGACACCGGCTGCTGGGTCCGCGGCTCGCGTGCGAGCCTCAGCTCACGCGCGAGCCCGCTCGACTCTGTCGTCGCGCGCCTGGGCGGCGCCGAGGTCAAGGTGTGTTACGGCCGCCCGAGCGCCCGCGGCCGCGCCATCATGGGTGGGCTCGTGCCGTTCGGCGAGCCGTGGCGACTCGGAGCGAACGAGGCAACGACGATTCACCTCCCCGTCGCGGCGCGGTTCGGTGACGTTGCCCTGAAGCCCGGCGTCTACTCCCTGTACGCGATCCCTGGTCCCAGCAGTTGGCAAATCGTTCTCAACGAGTCGGCAGAGCGGTGGGGCATCCCGGTCGACGGCGGGGTGCGGGCGCACGACGTCGGATCGGTCACGATGCCGAGCGAGCGAACCGACGCGCCGATCGAGACGCTGACGATGCGATTGGAGCCGGCGGGCGCGGACGCGCTGGCGCTCGTGGTCGAGTGGGAACGGACGCGGGTGCGGGTCACGGTGAAGGCAGGGAAGTAGCCGACGCAGCGGCCGGTGCCACCGTGGGCGCGGAGCAGCTAAGTTGCTCCGCGGCAGGCGCGCCCGAGTGGCGGAATGGCAGACGCAGGGGACTCAAAATCCCCCGGGGGCAACCCCGTGAGAGTTCGACTC
>QHTZ01000062.1 GCA_003221005.1 Gemmatimonadota bacterium | reverse complement strand
GGGCGGCGCCGACGAGCACCAGGAGGATCTCATAGGTCGGTCGTTCCCACGCAGCGAGCAGCGTCCGCACGTGGCGCCGCTGGGGGGAGAGATTGACGATCAGCGCCGCCGCGAGGGCGCACACGACGAACGGCGAGAGGTCGGCGGCGTACCCCAGTCCCGCGCCGAGGAGCAGCACGCCGAGGAGGCCGAGCCCGAGCTCGTCGCGGTCGCGCGTGACCAGCGAGAGGCCGAGGAACACGGTGGCGACGATCGTGGCGGCGCCGACCTCGACCGCGAGCCACGCGGCCCAGCCCGGAACGAGACTGCTCCTCTGCGGGTGCCCCAGCCCGACGGCGATCGCGCAGGCGAGCGTCCCGCAGGCCGCGTCGAGCAGCGCGACGCGCCGGAGCGACCGGGTTTGTCTCGGGGCGAGCCCGGCCGCTCGGGCGGCGCGCTCCATGGGTCTCGCCCCGGGAAGGATGGCAACGGCGCCGAGCGTCAGCGCCGCCGGCAGGTGCGGCGTCCACGCCGCCGCGAGCGCCGGCACGAGTCTCGTGCCGAGCCACGCGGCGACGAACCCCACTCCGACGCCAGCCACTGCCTGCGCGGTGATGAGCGCCCAGCTCTCCCGGCGGACACGCCGCAGCAGGCGCCACTCGCACCGCGCGCCGAGCCGGGCGCCGACCCACCCGACGGCGAGCGCGCTCACCGGCGCCAGGGCGGCGAGCGTCGGGCGGTCGAGCACGGCGATGCCGGGCCCGAGGACGACGCCGAGCAGGACGAGCGGCGCCCCGCCCGCCCGCACGAGATCGAGCGTCCGCGAGCGCGGGGCAGGGAACCGGGGCAGTCGCGTCACGAGCACGCCGGCGATCGCGAGCAGCGCGAGCGCGAGGACGGGATTCATCGGCGGAACGTTCGCGAACGCTTGACGCGAATGCAAGCCGCGCCGTAGGTTGGGCGCACCATGGCGGCGATGTTCTGCGTCTCCGGCGGGCGGCCCCTGAAGGGCACGGTCCGGCCCGCGGGCAACAAGAACGCGGCCCTCCCCATCCTCGCGGCGACCCTCCTTACCGACGGCCCCTGCCGCATCGACAACGTGCCCCACATCCGCGACGTGGAGACGATGCTCGCGCTGCTCGCAGGGCTGGGTGCGGCAGTGAGCTGGACGGGACCGAACACGGTCGACATCGATGCGTCGCGCGCCGAGTCGCGCGAGCTCGACGCAGCCCTGTGCGCGCGCATCCGCGCGTCGATCCTGCTTGCCGGTCCGATGCTCGCGCGCTTCGGCCGGGTGAGCCTGCCCCCGCCGGGAGGAGACATCATCGGTCGCCGTCGCGTGGACACGCACCTGCTCGCGCTCGAGCGACTGGGTGCGGAGATCACGGTCGGGGACACGTACCAGATCGAGGGCAAGAAGCTCGCCGCGGCGGACATCTTCCTCGACGAGCCGAGCGTCACGGCTACCGAAAACGCCTTGATGGCCGCAGTGGCCGTCCCCGGTACTACCGTGTTGCGCAACGCGGCCAGTGAGCCCCACGTGCAGGACCTCGCGCACTTCCTCGTCACCTGCGGCGCCGCGATCGCCGGAATCGGCACCAACACTCTGACCGTGGATGGTCGCAGCGGGCGCCTGCGTGCGGCTGCGCACACCGTGGGCCCCGATCACATCGAGGTCGGCTCCTTCATCGGGCTCGCGGCGGTCACGAACGGCGCCGTCACGATCGAGGGCGTGCGGGGGGATGACCTGCGCTCGACGCTGCTCGCGTTCGAGCGCCTGGGCGTGCATCCCCGGCTCGACGGAACGAAGCTCGTCGTCGACGCCGACCAGGAGCGGCGCGTGCGGCCCGATCTCGGTGGTCACGTCCCCAAGCTCGAGGACGGGCCGTGGCCCGCGTTTCCCGCGGACCTGATGTCGATCGCCATCGTGACCGCGACCCAGTGCGACGGCCTGCTCCTCGTCTTCGAGAAGTTGTTCGAATCGCGGCTGTTCTTCGTTGACAAGCTCATCGGGATGGGCGCGCGCATCGTGCTGTGCGATCCCCACCGCGCGGTCATCGCCGGCCCGTCCGCGCTGCGCGGCCAGGTCGTCGAGAGCCCGGACATCCGCGCCGGTATGGCGATGCTCCTCGCCGCCCTCGCCGCGCGTGGCGACTCGGTGATCCACAACATCGGACAGATCGAGCGCGGCTATGAGCAGATCGACACGCGTCTGCGGGCACTGGGTGCGCAGATCGAGAGAATTGACGATGGCGGCATGGGCGGCAAAGGCGGCAAGGAGGCGACGACATGACCGATTTGCGTGCCGCCCTTGCCGCCTCTGCCGCCCTTCCCGCTCTCCGCGAACAGCCCCTCGCCGACCCCGCCATCCCCCGGATGGAGCTGGTGGAATGGGCCGAGCGCTATGGCGTGGTCGCCGGGATCACGACGCGGGGTCACGGGTTCAGCCTGGGGCTGTGGAGCGAGGAGAACGTGGGACAGGTGATGACGCGCTGGCGCGCGTTCCGCGCCGCGTTCCTGCCGCGGTTCCCGGCGCTGATCCTCAGTCATCAGGTCCACGGGACAAGCGTCGCGTGGCACGAGCAGCGGGCGGACGGCTGGCTGATCCTCGACGGCGTGGACGGTCACGCCACGGCCGCGCGCGGAGTGCTGCTGAGCATCACGGTGGCGGACTGCGTTCCCGTCTACCTCGCGGCGCCGCAGCAGGGCGCGGTCGCGCTGGTGCACGCCGGGTGGCGTGGTGTGGCGGCGGGGATCCTCGAGCGCGCCGTCGACCTCATCAAGCGGCACGCGTTCGTGCGTGCGGCCGACATCGTAATGCATTGCGGAGTTGGGATTTGCGGGGAGTGCTACGAGGTCGGCGCGGAGGTGCTGTCGTGCTTCACGGGTCAGGCCGAAACGGGCCACCGCACCGTGGACCTGCGGGCGATCCTCGCCGAGCAGGCGCGGCAGCTCGGCGTGGGTGAGATTTCGGTGAGCCCGTGGTGCAGTGCGCACGACCACGCGCGGTTCTTCTCGCACCGCGCCTCCGCCGGGCGGGACGGTCGCATGGTGGCGTACTTGGGCCGACCGCTCGCTTGACAGCGGCGGGGGGCCGGCTAGATTCCCTCCGTGAGCGGGCGAAGTTCGGCCCGCGCTTTTTTTTATGCTCTCCGAGAGCCTCATCGAGCCGTTCCGGGCTAAGCTCGGCGAACTCGGGCTCGACCTGGCTGATCTCCGCATCGGCGGCACGCCGAACCGGCCGCTAGTCCAAGTCCGCATCGAATGGCCGCCGGACGAAGCGCGACGCGTCACGGTAGACGATTGCGCCAGGGCGAGCCGCGCGTTGGAGGCGTGGCTGGACCAGGGCGGGCCACTGGGTTCTCGATACATACTCGAGGTCTCGAGCCCCGGCCTCGACCGCCCGCTGCGGTGGCCGCGCCACTGGATGCGGTTCGTCGGGAGCGAGGTGCAAGCCACCGTCGCGGGACTCGGCCGGATTCGCGCGCGCATCGTCGCGGTGCCCAATGAGGGGACTGTGGTGCTCGAGCCGGCGGGACGTGAAGCCCGCACGGTGCGGCTTGCGGACATTCGGGACGCGCGGCTTGCCGTGGACCTGTAGCTGAGGGCTGACGATTTGATGAGGACACACTGATGGCGAATACCACCGATGTTGTATCCGCGATTCGCGAGCTGACGAACACCAAGCAACTCGATCGCGGCGAGTTGCTCGATCTGTTGCGCGACGGCCTGCATGCCGCCCTAGTGAAGCGCTACGGGCCCAACGTGCGAGCCGAGATCGGCATCGACGAACTCAAGGGCACGATCAAGATCGTTGTGCTCCGCACCGTGGTCGAGAACGTGGAGGATCCGGGCGGCCAGGTGTCGGTCGAAGAGGCGCGCTTCGAGGACCCCGACTTCCAGGTGGGTGACGTGCTGGAAGAGGAAGTGCCGTTCGAGGCGTTCGGACGCACCGCCGTGCAGGCGGCGAAGCAGCGCATCATCCAGCGCGTGCGGGAAGGGGAGCGCACCCGGATCCGGGAGGAGTTCTCCAGCAAAGTCGGCGACTTGCTCTCGGGAGAAGTGCAGCAGATCGAGCGTGGCAAGATCGTCGTGATGCTCGCCAAGTTCCGCGAAGCCGAGGCGATCATCCCCTACCGCGAGCAGAACCACCGCGAGCACTTCCATCAGGGCGACACGATTCGCGCCGTGCTCAAACGCATCGAGGAGACCCCGAAGGGGCCGCGGCTGATCCTGTCCCGCGGCGACCCGATGTTCGTGAAGGCGCTGTTCAAGCTCGAGGTGCCCGAGATCCAGCAGGGGGTGGTCGAAATCCGCGCCACCGCCCGCGAGGCCGGGAGCCGCACCAAGATCGCCGTCTCGTCGCGCGACGACTCGATCGACCCCGTCGGCGCCTGCGTGGGCCTTAAGGGCTCGCGGGTGCAGGCGGTGGTGAACGAGCTCGGCGGCGAGCGGATCGATATCGTCCCGTGGTCGCCCGATCCCGAGCGCTTCGCCAAACTGTCGCTCGCTCCTGCGCGCGTGGCGCGAGTGTTCTCCGATCCGGAAACCAAGACGATTCAGGCGATCGTGGACGAGGACCAGCTGTCCCTCGCCATCGGGCGCAACGGCCAGAACGTCCGCCTCGCCTCGGAGCTCACGGGCTGGAAGATCGACCTCTACTCGAGCCGCGAGTGGCTGGAGCGCGGCGGCGAGGGCCCGCTGTTCGCGCCGCTTCCGCCCGAGGAGGAGCAGGTCGTCAAGGTTGCCTTGAGCGAGATGCAAGGCCTCTCACCTGAGCTGGTGGCCGTCCTCGAGCGGGCGGGCAAGAAGACGTTGCAGGACGTGCTCGACCTCGAGCGGGAAGAGGTGGAACGCATGGAGGGCATGACTCCGGAGCTCACCGACAAGCTGATGGCATTCGTCAACGAGCTCACCGAAGAGGGCGGCGACGAGGAGTCCCCGCCGGACGTGGCGCCCGCCGGGAGCGGAGGCGCTCCGGCGTGACCGGGCGGCTCTCCCGCCTCCTCGGCCTCGGCCTGCGCGCGGGGCGGGTGGTGGTAGGCGTGACGGGCGTGCGCGCCGGGCTGCAGCGCGGCGCGGTACGGTGTGTCGTGCTGGCGGCGGACGCGAGCATGCGCACCCGGGACAAGGTGGAGCGGTTGGCGCGCGCGCGCGGGGTACCCGTCGTGCGCGGGCCGGTCGCGGACGAGCTCGGCGCCGGGCTCGGGCGGCCGGCGGTGCAGGCGGTCGGGGTCGCCGACGGCGCGCTGGCGCGGGGTGTGGTGTCCATTGGAGGACCTGAGTGACGACGACGCGGATTCACGATTTGGCGGCGGAGTTCGGCATGCCCAGCGAGCAGCTCATCGGTATGCTCAAGGAGATGGACGTCTTCGTGCGCAGCCACCTGACGCCGTTGAAGCCGGAGCAGGTGGCGCTGGTGCGCGCCCGCTGGGAGCGCGAGAAGCGCAAGCTGAAGGATCCTCCCGCGGCGACCAAGCGGCGCCGCGTCGCGAAGGCGCCGGAAGTTGTTGCCGTCCCCGCCGAAGCACGTCCCAAGCGCCGCCGGCGCACCGCAGCGGAGGTCGCTGCGGCCGAGGCCGAGGCCCAGGCGGAGGCCGCGATCGAGGCGGAGCGCGAGCAGCGGGCGCGCGAGGCGCTCGAAGCCACGAAGGCGATGGAGGAGGAAGAGCGCCCGGCCGCGTCGCTCGAGGAGCGCGCCGCGGCGCTGTTCAAGGAGCTGCCGGTTGCGGAAGAGCCGCCGCGGGTCGAAGCGGCGCCCCCCTCACCGCGCACGGTCATCCCTACGCCCGTCCGCCCCAAGCCCGTGGCGAGTGCTGCGCCCGGCGGCGCGGTTCCGCCGCGGCCCGTCGCCTCGGCGGCGCCCGGGGCGATGCCGCTCGACGAGCGGCGCCGCGACAAGGGCAAGAAGCGCAAGAAGGGCCGCAAGTCCATGGTCGATCAGGAAGCGGTGGCGCAAAACATCTCCCGCACCCTGGCCTCGATCAAAGGACCGGTCGGTCGCAAGGGCATCCGGCACCGTGAGGAAGGCCCGAGCTTCCGCGACCTGCAGGAGGAAAAGCGTCGCGAGGAGAAAGAGCGTGAGAAGACCCTGGTGCGCGTGACCGAGTTCATCACCGTCTCCGAGCTCGCGAACATCCTCAAGGTCCCGCCGACCCAGGTCGTGTCGTTCGCCTTCAAAGAGCTCGGCCAGATGGTCACGATCAACCAGCGCCTCGACTTCGACATGATCGAGCTGATCGCTTCGGCGTTCGGCTTCCAGGCGGTGCGCGAGGAGGAGTACGTCGCGGAGGCACCCGAGGAGCGGGAGACCGAGAGCGCCGAGGCGCTGCACGCGCGCCCGCCGATCGTCACGGTGATGGGGCACGTAGATCACGGCAAGACGTCGCTGCTCGACTACATCCGCAAGACCTCCGTCGTGGCCGGGGAAGCGGGCGGCATCACGCAGCACATCGGCGCCTACCAGGTCATGGCGAAGGAGGGACGCTCGATCACGTTCCTCGACACACCGGGCCACGAGGCGTTCACGGCGATGCGCGCCCGCGGCGCCCAAGTGACCGACATCGTCGTCCTGGTCGTCGCGGCCGACGACGCCATCATGCCGCAGACGATCGAGGCGATCTCCCACGCGAAGAACGCCGGCGTGCCGCTCGTCGTCGCCATCAACAAGATCGATCTCCCCACGGCGAACGTGCAAAAGGTGAAGCAGGATCTCCTCGCCCATGGCGTGGTGCTTGAGGAGTTCGGCGGCACCACGCTGGCGACCCCGATCTCGGCCAAGACGGGGCAGAACGTGGACGCATTGCTCGAGCAGATCCTGCTCCAGTCGGAGCTGCTCGACCTGAAGGCAAACCCCGACCGCCACGCGCAGGGGACCGTGCTCGAGGCGACGCTCGATCCGGGGAAGGGCCCGCTGGCCACCATCCTCGTGCAGAACGGGACCCTGCGGGTCGGCGACGACTTCATCTGCGGTCAGTACGCGGGGCGCGTCCGCGCGATGTACAACGAGCGTGGCGAGGCGGTCGAGACCGCAGGCCCCTCAACGCCCGTGCAGGTGCTCGGCTTCGAAGGCGTCCCGGAGGCCGGGGACGCGTTCCTCGTGATGGCCGACGCCGCCGGAGCGCGCGACATCGCCCAGAAACGGCAGCGGCTGGAGCGTGAGGCCCAGCACCGCCGGTCGGGTCGCGTGAAGACGCTGGAAGACTTCATGGCCGAGCACGCGGAGGGCGGGGCGGCGTCGCTCAAGATCATCATCAAGGCCGACCAGGGTGGACCTGCCGAAGCGCTGGCCGACGCGCTGGGCCAGCTCTCTACAGGGGAGGTCAAGGTCGAGGTGGTGCACCGCGGCGTCGGAGCGATCACCGAGAGCGACGTGCTCCTCGCCAAGGCGTCGGGCGCGATCATCCTCGGCTTCCACGTGCGGCCGGATTCAAACGCCCGCGCGGCGGCCGAGCGGGAGCGCGTCGAGATCCGCACCTACCGCATCATCTACGAGGCGGTGGAGGAGGTGAAAGCCGCGATGGAGGGCCTGCTCGCCCCCGAGCGCCGTGAGGTCGTGCTCGGCGAGGCGGAGGTCCGCCAGCTCTTCAAGATCGCGAAGGTGGGCACCATCGGGGGGAGCTTCGTGCGCAGCGGGGTCATTCCCCGCACCGCGCGAGTCCGCGTGCTCCGCGACCAGGTCGAGGTGTACGACGGGACGCTGGCCTCGCTCAAACGGTTCAAGGACGATGTGCGCGAAGTGCGCGAAGGCTTCGAATGCGGGATTGGCGTCGAGAACTTCAACGACCTCAAGGTGGGCGACGTGATCGAGGCCTACCGCGTCGAGGAAGTCGCGCGCTCGCTTGACGTCGGGAGCGCGGCCAAGGGGACCTGAGCCGTGATCGTGGGGCTCATGACCTGGGAGCTGCACCTCGCCGGCTGCCAGTCACTCAAGGACAAGCGACACGTGCTGAAGAGCCTGAAGGACCGGTTGCACAACCGGTTCAACGTCTCCGCCGCCGAGACCGATCACCACGACCTGTGGCAGCGTGCCGAGCTGAGCGTCTGTGTGGTGAGCACCGACCGCGGCCACGCTGAGCGCGTGCTGCGGGAGGCGGATCGGCTGGTCGCGGGTGACGCCGGCGCACGGGTGGTCGACACCAGCACGAGCTTTCTTTGATATGGCGCGGCGTCCCAGCCATCGCCCCGAGCGGGTCGGCGAGCTGATCCGGGAGACGGTGGCGGCGTTCCTCACGGAGCACGTGCGCGACCCGCGGATCGGCTTCGTCACGGTGACCGGCGTCGAGGTGTCGGCGGACCTCGGACACGCGCGCGTCCGCGTGAGCGTGATGGGAACCGAGGAAGAGCAGGGCCGCAGTCTAGAGGGCCTCGAGAGCGCCGCCCGGTTCCTGCGCGCGCAGCTGTCGCGCGAGCTGCACCTGCGCACCAGCCCGGAGCTGCGGTTCGAGCTCGACCGCGGCCTCCAGCACGCCCTGCGCATCGACCAGGTGCTGAAGCGCCTCAAGGACGGCGCGGGCTGACGGTGGCGCTGGAGAGCGGGGTGGCGCTCGTGGCGAAGCCGGCGGGCCCCACCTCGCACGACGTGGTGGACATCGTCCGCCGCAACCTCGACACGACGCGCGTCGGGCACCTCGGCACGCTCGACCCGTTCGCGGCCGGGCTCTTGGTCGTCGTGGTTGGCCGGGCGACGCGGCTCGCCCCGTTCGCGGCGGGGTGGATCAAGTCCTACGAGGGCGTCATCCGGCTCGGCGTCACCACGGCGACGGACGACGGGACAGGCGCCGTGGTCGCGCGGTCGGACGCGTGGCGTGACCTCGATCGGGCGGGGATCGCAGCGGTCCTGGAGCGGTTCCGCGGAGCTTATGACCAGCGGCCGCCCGCGTTCTCGGCCGTGAAAGTGGCGGGCGAGCGGGCCTACCGCCGGGCGCGGCGGGGCGAGCCGGTCGCCCTCGAGCCACGCCCGGTCGACGTGCGGGAGCTTGAGCTCCTCGACTTCGCTCCCCCGGACGTGCGGTTCCGGGCCACGGTGACAGCAGGGACGTATCTCCGCAGCCTCGCGCGCGACGTGGGCGCGGCGCTCGGCTGCGGGGCACACCTTGTGGCGCTGACGCGCACATTGGTCGGTCCCTACGCCCTGGAGGACGCCGTGCCGCCCGCGGCGGTGACTCGAGAGTCGTTGCGCGACGCGGCGGTGCTGGTCGCGGAGCTTCCCCGCCGCGAGCTGGAGGAAGCCGAGCGCGTCGCGGTAGTGCATGGGCGGCCGGTGCCGGCGGGAGGCGGGATGCGGGAGGCGGGAAGCGTGGCCCTGTTCGCCGAGGGGTATTTGGTTGCCGTGGCGGACTGTGTGGGTGACGTGCTCAAGCCCCGAGTGGTAGTGGTCCAGGAATGAAGGGGACGGCGCTCACCGTGGGCTCGTTCGACGGGGTGCATCGCGGCCACCAGGCGGTGCTCGCCGAGCTGGTGCAGCGCGCCCGGGAGCGCGGGCTCGAGAGCGTGGCGATCACGTTTGACCCCCACCCCCTCGAGGTCGTGAACCCCGCGGCGGCGCCGCGGCTGCTCACCCTCGAGGACGAAAAGCGCGAGCTGCTCGAAGCAACCGGAGTGGGACGCGTGGCCCTGCTGCCGTTCACGGCGGAGCTCGCGCGCCTCGGGCCCGAAGAATTCACGCGCGACGTCCTGCTGGCGCGGTTCGGCATGCGGTTGGTGGTGCTGGGGTACGATCATGGGTTCGGGCGCGGGCGCTCGGGCGACGCGGAGCTGGTGCGGCGGCTCGGCGCAGGAGCTGGGTTCGAGGTGGCGGTCGTCGAGGCCGTGCGGGATGGCGGACAGCCGGTGTCGTCTACGCTCATCCGCGCGGCGGTCGCACACGGTGACCTCGGGGAGGCGGCGCGGTGGCTGGGCCGGCCGTACAGCCTCCGTGGGCGGGTCGGGCGCGGGGCCGGCCGTGGCCGCACGATCGGAATCCCGACCCTCAACCTGGCGCCGCCCGACCCGCGCAAGCTCCTGCCCCCGGACGGCGTTTACGCGGTGCGGGTGAGGTGGCGCGACGCGAGCTACGGCGGCATGATGAATCAGGGACCGCGGCCCACCTTCGGCATCGCGGAGCGGGCCCTCGAGATCCACCTGTTCGACTTCGACGGGGAGGCGTACGACGAGACGGTGACGGTCGAGTGGGTGCGCCGACTGCGGGACGTACGGACGTTTCCGTCGGCGCACGCGCTCGTGGAGCAGCTCGCGCACGACGCGCGGGCGGCACGGGCTAGCCTCAACCTCTAGAGAGCTACAGCATGCGCAAGATTCGTTCGCGGTTGATCATGATCGGGTGCTTCGTCGTCCTGGCGGTGTGGGAGCTCCTCCCCACCAACGCCACGATCCGAGTGCGGGATGCCGTCACGGGGCGGATGAAGGACAGCACGATCCGACGCGTGCCGATCAACCTCGGTCTGGACCTGCAGGGCGGCATCCACCTCGCGCTGGAGGTCGACCAATCCAAGGGACCGGTGCCCGACCCCGCCGAGGCGATCCGCCGGGCCGAGCGGGTGGTGCGCACTCGGGTCGACGAGTTCGGCGTGACGGAGCCGGTGGTGCAGATCGTCGGGGGGAACCGGCTGATCGTGGAGCTCCCGGGTGAGAAGGACCCCGCGCGCGCCAAGGGCATCATCCAGCGCACCGCGTTCCTCGAGTTCCGCATCACGGACATGAAGAACCAATTCCGGGACGCTATCCGCGACATGGACCGGGCGCTCCGCGCGGCGGGCGTGCGGTCGCCCGGCACGGCGGGCCCGAGCGCCGTGTCGCAGCTGTTCGGGGCCGACACGGGGAAGGGGAAGGCGAAGGCCAAGGGCAAGGCCCCGACGGCGCCCGACACGGCGGAGCTGAGCCAGCCAGGTCCGCTCTCCTCGCTGCTGTACCAGGGCTCGCTGCCCGGTGAGTTCCTCGTCCCCGAGGAGCAGGTGCCCGTGGCCGAGAGCCTCCTCGCCCGGTCCGAGCTGCAGCGCCTGGTTCCGCGCGGGCTCGAGTTCCGATGGGGCACCGAGGTCGAGTCCCGCGGCGCGCGCTCCTATCGCGCGCTGTACGCCGTCCAGGACAAGCCGATCATCACAGGCGAAGAGCTCGAGAAGGCGAGCGCGCGGCGCGACCAGCTCACCAACCAATCGGTGGTGGAGTTCACGCTCTCGCGACGCGGCGGCCGCATCTTCGAGCGCGAGACGGCGCGCCACGTCAACGACTACATGGCGATCATCCTGGACGGCCGCGTGCAGGGCCAGCCGCCGATCATCAAGAGCCAGATCGGCCAGCGCGGCCAGATCGAGCTCGGCAGCCGGACGCTGCAGGAGGCGAACGACCTCGCGCTCGTGCTGCGCGCCGGCGCCCTCCCGGCGCCGCTCTCGATCGTGGAGGAGCGGACCATCGGCCCGTCGCTCGGCCGGGACTCGATCACCGACGGCATCCGGGCGGGGATCGTCGGCGTGGCCCTGGTCGTACTCATCATGGTGGTCTTTTATCGGCTCTCCGGCGTGCTCGCCGTTGCAGCGCTCGGATTTTACGTGCTCTTCACGCTGGGCGGGCTCGCGGGCTTCGGGTTCACGCTGACCCTGCCCGGGCTCGCTGGGTTCGTGTTGTCGGTGGGCATCGCGGTCGACGCGAACGTGCTGATCTTCGAGCGCATCCGTGAGGAGTTGCAGCACGGCAAGCTGGTGCGCACCGCCGTGGACGAGGGCTTCACCCACGCCATGAGCGCGATCATCGACTCAAACGTGAGCACGGCGCTGACGGCATTCATCCTTTACCTCGTCGGGACCGGACCGGTGCAGGGCTTCGCCATCACGCTGATCATCGGCATCGCCGCGTCGATGGTCACCGCCATCTTCGTCGTGCGGACCTTCTACATGATCTGGCTGCAGCGGCGGCCGGACATGGTCACCCTGAGCGTCTGATGCTGCGACTCTTCGCTAACGCCAAATACGACTTCATCAAGTGGCGCCGCTGGGCGTACGGGCTCACGGCGGCTCTCATCCTGCCCGGCTTCGCCCTCTTCTTCGTGCACGGACTGAACTACAGCATCGAGTTCACCGGCGGCACGCAAATGCAAGTGGAAACGAAACAGGCGGTGGGGACGGCCCCGATCCGGAGTGCGCTCGACGGCGCAGGGATCCACGACGCGGAGATCAAGCAATTCGGGTCCCCGACTGCCTACGTCGTGACCGCGCGCATCACCCAGGGGGCGGTCACCGCCGAAGGCACCCAGGCGACGGCAGCGGCCGTCGATTCGGCGCTGGCGCGCGGGCTGGGCGCGGACCAGTACCGCATCGTGCGCACCGAGGCGGTGGGGCCCAAGGTGGGGCGCGAGCTCCAGGGGAAGGCGCTCCTCGCGATCTTCTTTTCCTTCATAGTGACGCTGGTGTATCTTGCGATACGGTTCGAGTGGCGCTTCGGGCTCGCGGCCGTGCTCGCGACCTTCCACGACATCCTCACCACCATCGCGTTCATCCGCTACCTGAACCTCGAGGTGAGTCTCGTCGTCGTGGGCGCGGTGCTGACGATGGTGGGCTACTCGCTCAACGACACGATCATCATCTTCGACCGGGTGCGCGAGAACCTGCGCAAGTTCCGGCGGCAGAATCTGTACGAGATCCTGAACCTGTCGATCAACGAGACGCTGCCTCGCTCGGTGTTGACCCATGGCACCACGATGGCGACGACGCTCGCCCTCGTAGCGCTCGCGGGGGAAGTGCTCCGGCCCTTCGCCTTGGTGATGACGTTCGCAATCTTCACCGGCACGTTCTCGTCGATCTACATCGCGGCTCCGCTGCTGATGTACATCGAGAAGCGCTGGCCGGGCGAGGATGCGCGCGGCGCCCGGGCGTTCCGCCCTGCGGCGGCGGCTCAGCCGGCCCTCGCCCCCGCACCCGGGTCCTCGTCGGGCGCCGGCGCCGAGGTGCGTCCCAAGGCGACCGTCTGACGTGGCACTGGTCGACGCCCACTGCCATCTCGGCGATGGGGCGTTCGACGCCGACCGCGAGGCGGTGCTCGCGCGGGCGCGTGCGGCCGGCGTCAGCCACGTGGTGGTGATCGGGACGACGCTCGAGGATTCGGAGCGGGCCGCCGCGCTCGCGCAGGGCCGGCCTGGGCTCTCCGCGACGGCCGGCGTGCATCCGCACGAGGCGCGCACCTGGTCGGAGGACTCCGCGGCACGGCTCAGGGCGCTGCTCGCCCGCCCCGAGGTGGTGGCCGTCGGGGAGACCGGGCTCGATTACCACTACGATCACTCGCCCCGCGCGGCGCAGCGGCGGGCGTTCGAGTCGCAGCTCGCGCTCGCCGCCGAGCTGGGCAAGCCGGTGGTGGTCCACGCGCGCGATGCAGACGACGACCTAGCGGCGCTGCTCGGCGGGGTGCGCGCCACGGTCGTGCTGCACTCGTTCAGCGCCGGGCCCAAGGTGTTCGCTGCGGGAATGGCGATCGGAGCCTATTTTTCGTTCAGTGGAATGATCACGTTCCGGAACTGGACCTCTTCCGTCCGACTGTCCGACTGTCCGGCCGACCGTCTCTTGGTGGAGACCGACGCGCCGTATCTGGCCCCAGCGCCGCATCGCGGCCGCCGCAACGAGCCGGCGTTCGTCCGCGAAGTGGCGCTGGCGCTCGCGCGCGCGCGCGGCGAGGAGTTCTCA
>QHTZ01000037.1 GCA_003221005.1 Gemmatimonadota bacterium | reverse complement strand
TTACCGCGACATCCGGTTTTCCAAGGACAAGTCGCCCTACAAGACGCACGCCGCCTGCTGGTTTCGCCACCGGGATGCGGACGCCCGAGTCGGCGGCGAGGCGGAGGGCGGTGGCGCGGGCTTCTATTTTCACATCGCTCCCGGCGGCTCGTTTGTCGGCGCCGGCATCTGGATGCCACCGCGCCCGCTGTTGAACCGGCTGCGAGACGCCATCGCCGAGCACGCCGCGGCGTTCGAGCGGGTGGTGCGGGACAAGGGCTTCCTGCGGCGCTACGGCGGCCTGGACGACGAGGCGGTCCTGAAGCGCATGCCTCGGGGTTTCCCGGAGACCCACCCCGCGGCGCCCTGGCTCAAGTACCAGTCCTACACTGCCGGCCGGCGGCTCAGTGACGCCCAGGCGACGAGCGCTCGGCTGCCCGCCCTGCTCGAGACGGACTTCGCGTCGCTCCTGCAGCTGGTGCGGTGGCTGAACGGGGTGCTAGGGCTCGGCGCGGCGACGCGTCGCTGATCGGTACGTCGCGCGCCGGCTTGACGCCACCGCCACCGCGGACTATTAACGGCGCCATGACCGGCGAGGACATCGCCACTCAGCTGGCGCGCGAACGGGCGCTGCGGCAGGCCGAGAAGATGGAGACGGTCGGCCGGCTGACGGGTGCCATTGCGCAGCAGTTCGCCGAGATCCTCACCGCCATCTCGGCGAGCGCCGCAGTGCTGAGCCGCGCGTTGCCGCCCAACCGCGACCTGGATTCGGTGAAGGAGACGGCGCAGCGCGGTACCGAGCTGACGCAGAAGCTCTTGGGCTTCAGTCGCCACCGCACCCTCGACCTGCATCCGCTCAGCCTCAGCGACTTCGTGCGCGAAGTGCTCGACGGCGAGCGCCGCCGGTTTCCGGCGAACATCGAGGTTCAGTTTGTGGCGGACGAGGAGGGCGGCGTTATCGACGCCGATGCTGGCGCCGTCAGGCAGATCCTACTGAATCTGGTGAGCAATGCCTGCGACGCCATGGCCAAGGGCGGCACCCTACACGTGGAAGTGCGGCGCGTGCGGCTCGATGCCGCGGATCGCTCCCTCCACGCCTGGGTCGAGCCCGGACCGTACGTCAGCGTCGCCCTGAGCGATACGGGATCGGGGATGGAGGCGAAGACGCTGGCGCGGGTGTTCGAGCCGTTCTTCACCACGAAGACCGCGGGAGTGGGAACGGGTCTCGGGATGGCGATGACGTACGGTCTCGTGAAGCAGCACCGTGGCTTCCTCCACCTGTACAGCGAAGTCGGCCAGGGGACGACCGCGAAGGTGTATTTCCCTGTCGGACGCGAGCTGGCGCTGTCGCCGCTCGACGCAGGGAGGGACATCCTGCCCGGTGGCATCGAGACGATCTTGCTGGTGGAGGACGATCCTACGATGCGCGCGGCGGCTCAGGGGCTGCTCGAAAAGGTCGGCTATCGCGTCATCACGGCGGTCGACGGTGCGCAGGGGCTCGAGGCGTTCCGCGCCCACCGCCGGGGACTCCACCTCGTCATCACGGATGTCGTAATGCCGAAGGTGAGCGGGTTCGAGCTTTACGAGGCGATCCGGGGTGAGTCACGAGACGTGCGGATGCTGTTCATGAGCGGGTTTCCCGCGCCGAACTTCCGGAAGACCGTGGGCCGTGATCCTGCCGTCGCCTTCGTGACGAAGCCCTGGGCCGCAAGCGAGCTGCTCGAGCGGATCCGGCTGCTGCTCGAGTCCACGCAAACCTAGCGCGGGAATGTCTTGCGACCGCCCTGTCGCGGCGCATATTGCAACTGAACTCAGATGCTGTGAACCTTGAGGCGCGCTGTCGACGGCTCGCCCATGCCTCGAGGGGAGCGAATCGCGAAACCGGCTGAGGGGGGCTCCCCCACGGCCGGTTGTTTCGTTTTTCGGGCGCCGGAGTGGGTGAGAGCCACACACGCGAACCAGGAGGGACCGTGGCTCAGACCATGGCTCAGCCCAACCCACAGGACATCTTTGTCGAGGTGCTCTATGCCTTCGGCGCCGAGGCGGGTCGCTCCGGCTGCACGCTCGGCGAGGACGCGGCCGAGTCGATGCGCATGTTGTTCAGCTACACCGTTGAGCAGGCTGTCAGGACCAACCGCGAGAACTGGAGACCCGCGGCGCGCCACTACGTTCTGAAGCAAGCGGGGCGCATCGGGCGGCAGGCCGCTCGTGCGGCGATGCAGACGCCCGGTCGCGAGATTACTCGCACGATCTTCATAGACGCGGCACAAGAAGTGATCGCCCTGCAGCAACTCGTCTGCGAGCGGCTCGCCAAGGACAATCCCGACATGATCATCCCGAGCGGACCCTTCTGCGTGACCCTGCGCGACAAGCGGGACTGGGCCCAGCGATAGATCTCGCCGGTCGAATCGTTCTCCGGGCGCTGGCGGCCGTGGCGGCGCTGAAGGTGGTCGCCGCCGTCCCGTGTGTGCTCCTCGTGCCGCCGCCTTCCGGTCCCGGCACGCCTTCCCGCTGGTTCCTGCTCGCGCTGCTCATGGTGCTCTCGAGCGGAGCCGCGTACCTGGCGGTTGGTGGTGGGCGCGACCGGCGCGCCGGGCTCCTAGCCTTCTGCCTGCTGCTCTCCGCCTCGGCGTTCGCCGACGGGTTCCTGACACATGCCGCCGACGTGGCCCCCGCGCTCGGCCCGCTCCGCGCGCTGGCAGCTCTGCAAAGCGCCGCGTTCCTGCCCTACGCAAGCTGGGCGTTCTTCGGCGACTTTCCCCACGCGACCCTCTTCGGCGCTGTGGCGCACCTGCCCGCCCGGATGCGCCGCTTCTCCGCCGCCATCGGCGCGATCTGCTTCATGGCGAACGTCGCGCTCCTGGTGACCCCACCGCCGCGTGGGCTCTGGGGCGCGGTGCTGACGCCTCTGTTGCACAAGTCGCCGGACAGTGTGTTCTGGCCAGTTGTCCTGGCGCTCACGGCCGCGGCGCTCGGGTACGGGATCTGGAACGCCCGCCACGCGCGCGTCGAGGAGCGGCGCCGCGTCTGGCTCCTGACCGCCGGGGTCGTGCTCGGCAGCACCCCGATCGTCGTCCTCCAGCTCCTCACGCAGCTCTGGCCGCTCGCGTACCGCGTGATCACGCAGCCCCCGCTCTACATCGTGGCGCAGTGGATCGTCTACTGCTCGCTGCTGGCGGTCCCGCTCGTGACAGCCTACGCCGTGCACGTGCACCGGGCGCTCGACGTGAGGCTGTACGTGCGCCGGGCGGTACAGTACGCCCTGGCACGCGGCACGGTCCTCGTGGTGGCGGCGGCGCCGTTCGTTGCGCTCGCCGTGCTCGTCTACCAGAGCCGTGACCGGCGCGTGGCCGAGCTGCTCGCGGGCGGGCGGGGTGCCGGCCTGCTCGCGGCCGGCGCCGCGGGGCTTGTGGTCGCCGGCGGGCGACGGCGCGTGCTCGACGCCGTGGACCGCCGCTTCTTCCGGGAGCAGTACGACGCCCGCGTCAGTCTCCGCGACCTGGTGGACGGCATCCGCCGTGTCGGCGATCTCGGTGACTTGGAGCGGCTCGTGGCCCGCGAGATCGACCGCGCCTTCCACCCCGAGAGCGTCGCGCTCCTCGTGTTGAATGCGCGCGGCGAGCACCTCGTTTCCCGCGACGGCGGCGCCCGTCCCCTGTCCATCGGCGCTGCCGTGGCCGCGCTCGTCAGCCTCGTCCCGCTGCTGGACGGCGCGGGTTCACTCATAGGGCTCCTGGCCCTCGGTGCCAAGCGCAGCGAGCTGCCGTTCACGGCGGAGGATCGCGCGCTGCTCGCGGCCGTCGGCTCCGCGATCGCGGTCGCGCTCGAACGACGCCTCCTCGCCGTCGAACGCCCGAGCGACCGGTTCGCGGTGCCGGCGACGGAGTGCCGGCGCTGCGGGCTGATCTGCGCGACCCAGGAGGCGGCGTGCGCCAGGTGCGGCGGCGCGGTCGGTCCGGCGACGGTGCCACTGCTCGTGGCAGGGAAGTTCATGGTGGAGGAACGGATCGGATCGGGCGGGATGGGCGTCGTGTACCGGGCCCGCGACCTGAGCCTCGAGCGGTCCGTCGCGATCAAGACGCTGCGGCCAATGGGGGCGCTGCTCGGCTGGCGCCTGCGACGCGAGGCGCGAGCCATGGCCGCCGTCACCCACCCCAACCTGGCGGCGATCTACGGGCTCGAATCGTGGAAGGGAGCACCGCTCCTGGTCGTCGAGTACCTGTCCGGCGGCACGCTCGCGCAGCGGATCGCCAGGGGAAGGCTATCGATCGGTGAGACGTTCGAGCTTGGTGCGGTCCTGCTGGACGCCGCCGAATGCATTCACCGCGCCGGGATCCTGCACCGCGATATCAAGCCCAGCAACATCGGCTTCACCGCCGACGGCGTGCCGAAGCTCCTGGACTTTGGGCTCGCGCGCATGATGGACACGGCCCTGGGCGGGCTCGTCCGGCCGCCGGTCGGCGCTGCCCCAGCGGACGCCGAGGCGAGCAGCACTGCTGCGGAAGGCGCGACGACGGCCGCGGGTTCGGTGCTGGGCACGCCCGAATACATGTCTCCCGAGGCAGTGGTGGGTGAGCGTCCGGACCCGTCGTTCGATCTCTGGAGCATCGCCGTGGTGCTCTACGAGGCGGTCGCGGGCCGTGCTCCTTTCACCGGTGTCACGGCTCAGGAAACACTGGACCTGGTGCGTGGGGCGCACGCGCCGGACTTGCAGGAGGTGGTGGCCGGATGCCCAGCGGCGGTGGCGGACTTCTTCCGCGACGCGCTGGCGCTGGAGCGCGCGCGGCGGCCGTCCAGCGCCGGTGCCATGAAGCGACGGGTGCTCGAGCTGCGAGGAGGGCAGCTTGCGGGAGCCGAGCTGCGCGGCTGACGCCCGCGCATCGCGAGCGGCCGCAACCGCTTGTACATGTGACCCGAACGCGTGTGCCCCGGATCACCTGGCGAGACCAGCACATGCGTGCCCCGCATCACGTATCCCGGGACCGCCTCACCTAATCTTCACCCGACGCGCCCCCCAGCACCTCGCTTGAGCCACGCCGAGGTTTCGTAGCGCCCCTGGGACACGCAAGGCTCTGTCTTGCACTAGGGGGTGCCATGATCCGCCGATCTGGCCTCGTTGCCATCGCGTCGCTGGTCAGCCTCGCGCTCGTCAGTTGCGAGCAGCCGACCGAGCCGCTGGCGCACCTGACAGCCGATACCAACGGCCCGACGCTGACCTACTTCACCAGCCGGTCGGACTTCCTCGCGCAGTTCCACGATCTGGCGCTGGAAGGGTTCGAGGCGGGCACAGTGCCCGACGCCGACGCTGTGGGCTGCCCAGGGCCGCTTGACGCGAGCAGCAACAACCACTGTTTCTTGCCCGGCGAGATCCAGCCCGGGATCCGGTTCAACTCTGACCACGCTTCCGGCCAAGATGAGACCGGGAATGAGCTCGCCCTGCTCGGGACCGGATTCGGACCCGGCACCTCGAAGCAGCTCGTCGCGCTGTTCGACGTCGACGCCTTCATCATCGACTTCACCACGAACGTCACCGCCGCAGGCATGGACCTGGTGTCGTACAGCGACAACACTTGTCGGATCGACGTCTTCGGTCCGAACGCGGTGCTCCTCGGGTCTACCACGGCGCCATGCACCAAGGGGGGCACGTTCTGGGGCGTCAGCTCGACCGAGTCGATCTCGCGCATCCGGATCTTTTCACCTCCGGACCAGTTCGAGGGAGTTGACAACGTCTCCTTCGGCACCGCG
>QHTZ01000036.1 GCA_003221005.1 Gemmatimonadota bacterium | reverse complement strand
CGAAGCGGTGACTGGAGCCAAGCGGCGCGAGCTCGTGAAGGCGGCACGGGTGTGGGTGGACCGTCACGGCCGGCCCTCGGACATCTACCGTTTCGACTGCATCGGCCTCGTGGATGGCAAGCTGGACCATCTGGAGGATGCGTTTCGACCGGGGTGGCGCTAGACTGACCTTCGGTTTATATTCGGGTCTCCTTCAGCGAGGCCCGCAACACATGTCGAGGATTCTCATGGCGGCGGAAAACCGCGACACCGCGAAGCTCTCCGACGAGCGCAAGAAGGCGCTCAACCTCGCAATCACGCAGATCGAGAAGACGTGCGGCAAGGGTGCCATCATGCGCATGGGGGCCGATTCACCCCGGGTGCGGGTGGACGCGATCCCGACCGGCGCGATCAACCTGGACGCGGCCATCGGGGTGGGCGGGATCCCGCGGGGCCGCGTGAGTGAGATCTTCGGTCCCGAGTCGAGCGGCAAGACGACGCTCGCGCTGCACGTGGTGGGGAATTCGCAGCGGCAAGGAGGCGCTGCCGCCTACATCGACGCCGAGCACGCGCTGGACGTCGAATATGCGAAGAAGCTGGGCGTGGACGTGGACAACCTCCTCGTTTCCCAGCCCGACACCGGCGAGCAGGCGCTCGAGATCACGGAGATCCTGGTGCGCTCGGGGGCGGTGGACGTGATCGTGATCGACTCGGTGGCGGCGCTCGTGCCCAAGGCGGAGATCGAGGGGGAGATGGGCGATTCGCTCCCTGGCCTCCAGGCGCGGCTCATGAGCCAGGCGCTGCGCAAGCTGGCGGGGGCGATCAACCGCTCGCGTACCTCCGTGGTCTTCATCAACCAGCTGCGCGAGAAGATCGGCATCATGTTCGGCAATCCGGAGACGACCAGCGGAGGTCGTGCCCTCAAGTTCTACGCGTCGGTGCGGCTCGACATGCGGCGGATCGCGCCCGTCAAGGAGCGGGAGGTCGTGATCGGCAATCACGTGCGGGTGAAGGTCGTGAAGAACAAGGTGGCGCCGCCGTTCCGTCAGGCGGAGTTCGACATCATGTTCGACGAGGGGATCAGCCACGAATCGCTGCTCGTGGACATCGCCGCGGAGGTCGGGATCATCGAGAAGTCCGGCGCCTGGTACGCTTACGGCAAGGAGCGCATCGGGCAGGGCCGCGAGAACGCCAAGCTGTTCCTCAAGGACCACCCCGATCTCGCGCTCGAAATCGAGGCCAAGGTCAAGGAGCATCTCGGGATGAAGGCCGTGGCCGCCGCCGACGAGGAGGCGCCGGCGCCCGAGGACTGAGTGCCGACGCTGACTGCCCTCGCCCCTGATCCCCGGCAGCCCGAGTACCGGCTCGTCGAAGTGGATCGGGGGCGCTTCGCGTCGCTCCCCGCCGTGGCGCTCGAACCCCTGGCCCTCGCCGTCGGGACCGAGCTCGCGGGCCCGGTGCTCGCCCGCCTCCAGGAGCTCGCGGACGTCGAAGCGGCGTATCGTGGCGGGCTGCGGGCGCTCGCCACGCGGGCGCGAGCGCGCTTTGACTTGCGGCGCCGCCTGATTCAGAAACAGCACCCCCCGCACGCCGTTGACACGGCACTCACACGGCTCGCCGCGCAGGGGCTCGTGGACGACCGGCGCTACGCGCTCGAATACGCGGGGCGTCGGGCAGCGAGCGGGCGCGGGCCGGCGCGGGTGCTCGCGGATCTGCTCGCGCAGGGCGTCGAGCGCGGGCTTGCGGAGGCGGCCGTGAGCGAGGCGCTGGCGCAGGAGGGAATCGATCCCGCGCGCGCGGCCCGCACCGTCGCGGCCCGGCGGGCGGCGCAGCTCGCGGGCATGCCCCCGGCAACCAAGAAGCGGCGGCTGCTCGCCTATCTCGCGCGGCGCGGCTACCGGGGAGCTGAGGTGAGGGAGTTGGTGGAGGAGTTGTGCGGCTCTTTCTAAGTCACGATCGTACTTTAGGTTGGAATCTTGGGTCGCTATATTGCGTGCCATGCAGGCCCGCGAAATCCGCCGCAAGTTCCTCGCGTACTTCACGGCCCGCGGCCACCGCGAGGTGCCCAGCTCGCCGCTCGTGCCAGCGGACGACCCGACCCTCCTGTTCACCAACGCCGGGATGGTGCAGTTCAAGCGGGTGTTCCAGGGACTCGAGCGGCGGGACTACTCCCGCGCCGTGACCTGCCAGAAGTGTGTGCGTGCCGGAGGCAAGCACAACGACCTCGAGCAGGTCGGCCACACCGCCCGCCACCACACCTTCTTCGAGATGCTCGGCAACTTCTCCTTCGGGGACTACTTCAAGAAGGAGGCGATCGGCTACGCCTGGGAGTGGGTGACGGGCAAAGAGTGGCTCGGCATCGATCCGGCCCGGCTGTATGTCACTGTCCACCACAGCGACGACGAGGCACGCCGCTTGTGGCGCGAGGTGACTGGCATCGCCGACGCGCGCATCTACGGGCTCGGCGACGCGGACAACTTCTGGCAGATGGCGGACACGGGGCCGGCGGGGCCGAATACGGAGATCTACGTCGACATCCGGGGCAAACGGGAAACGGGAAAGGGGAAACGTGCGCCGACTCTGGAGCAGTTCGTAAGGCTTCAGGACCAGGGTACGCTGCTTGAGATCTGGAACCTCGTGTTCATGCAGTACGACCTCCAAAAGGACGAATCCCGCGCCCCACTTCCCGCGCCGTCGGTGGACACCGGCGCCGGGCTCGAGCGGATCGCCGCCGTGCTACAAGGGGTTTCGTCGAACTTCGATACCGACCTGTTCACGCCGCTGATTGAGCGGGCGGTCGATGTCGTGGGGAAGAAGTACGATCGCGGGCCCGGGGGCGCGTCCTATCGCGTGCTCGCGGACCACGCGCGGGCGGTCGCGTTCCTGCTGGCCGACGGCGTCTATCCCTCGAACGAGGGGCGCGGCTACGTGCTGCGGCGCATCCTGCGGCGCGCCGTGCGTCACGCGTGGCTGCTGGGCCGGCGTGAGCCGACGCTGGTGCACCTCACCCGCGCGGTGAGCCAGCTGATGGACGACGTCTATCCCGAGCTGGCGGCGAAGCGTGCCCACATCGAAACGGTGACGCGCGCCGAGGAGGAGCGCTTCTTCGAGACGATCGAGGGCGGGCTCAGGCGGCTCGACGAGCTGAAGCGCGTGAAGGTGATCTCGGGCGAGGAGGCGTTCAAGCTGTACGACACATACGGCTTTCCGATCGACCTCACCCAGCTCATCGCGGCGGAGCGGGGACAGACCGTGGAGCTCGCCGGGTTCGAGCGCGCGCTCGAGGGGCAGCGCGAGCGCTCGCGGAGCGCGGGCGACGTGAAGGCCGAGGCAGGGGGGGCGCCCGCGGTGCACGTGGCGCGCTCGGGCGAGTGGCGCATCGTCAAGCCCAGGGCGAGGCAGAAGTGGGTGGGCTACGAGACGACCAAGGCCGAGACCGATGTCCTCAAGTTCCGCCGACAGGATGACCGGCTGGAGGTGGTGCTCGAAGAGAACCCCTTCTACGTCGAGTCGGGCGGGCAGGTGAGCGACACGGGGGTGCTGCAGGGGCAGGGCTGGGAGCTCGAGGTGGTGGATGTCGAGAAGGCGGAGGGGTCGAGCGCCGTCGTCGGGCGGTTCGAGCAGGAGTTCGAGGCCACGCCGGTGCTGGCAGAGGTGGACGAGCCGCGGCGGCACAACATCGAACGCAACCACACGGCGACCCACCTTGTCCACGCGGCTTTGCGCAAGATCCTCGGCCCCCACGTGCGGCAGCAGGGCTCTGTCGTGGCGCCCGAGCGGCTGCGCTTCGACTTCGCGCACCACGGACCAGTGGACGACGCCACGCTCGCGCGCGTCGAGGAAGAAGTCAACGCGCACATCTGGGAGAACCTCCCCGTCGAGAGCCGGGAGATGAAGTACCGCGACGCGATCGCCGCCGGGGCGATGGCGTTCTTCACGGAGAAGTACGGCGACATCGTGCGGGTGGTGGACGTGCCGGGCGTGTCGCTGGAGCTGTGCGGCGGTACGCACGTGCCCGCGACGGGGCAGATCGCGCTGTTCCGGTTTACCCATGAGACGGGCGCGGCTGCGGGGGTGCGCCGTATCGAAGCGGTGACGGGGCCGGGAGCCTACGCCCTCGTTCGCCAGCTGCACCGCCAGCTCGAGGAGGCCGCCGGGGCGCTCAAGGCACAGCCCGAACACCTGGTGCGGCGGATCGAGCAGCTCGTCGAGGAGAACAGGAAGCTCGAGAAGCGCGTCGGAGAGCTCCTGAAGGCGGGGGGAGGAGGGAAGGGGGAAGGGGGACGGGTGGAGCGTATTGGTGACGTGGAACTGCACCTCGCCGACTCCGACCTCGAAGATCGCGACCAGATCGGTCTCGTGATGGACGTGTTTCGGGCGAATCACAAGCGGGCCATCTCGGTTCTGTTCACGAACGGCGCGCGCGCGGGGATCCACGTCGCCGTGACCGACGACCTGGTGCAGCAGGGTGTGAAAGCAGGGGAGATCGCGAACGCGATCGCCGCGGTGAGTGGGGGGAAGGGCGGCGGGCGACCGCACTTCGCATCCGCGGGAGTGGGCGACCCCGCCCTGCTGGCGCGCGCGCGCGAGCAAGCTGTCGATATCGTGAAGCGCGTGCTAGGGGCTGCGCGATGACGCGGCAGCAGGTGCTGGCCTGGCTCAACGAGCGGCGCCCCGCGCCACCGCCAGGGCTGCGGGCCCACCTCGAGGCGGCGGTGGTGGACGCGCCGGATCCCCTCCCCGAGCACCTCGCGCGGCTCGGTAGCGACCTGCTCGCCCGCGTGGCGCGCCACCCGGCCGGGGGGCGGGAGGTAGCGCTCGACTTGTTGGCGGCCGACGCGTTCGTCACGTACGCCTTCGAGGCCCAGGCCGAGGCCGCCGTTACGGGACTGGCGGGGCTGGCGGCGCAGGTCGCGGCGGAGGACGCCGCCGCTTCGTGACCGGCGCCGAGCGGGTGCGGGACGAGCTGGCCCGGCTGGCGACGCTCGTCCAGCAGGTGGCGGCCGACCACGATGCCGCGATCGCGCGGCTGGCGGAGCGCTACGCGCGCACCCTGGCGGAAGGCGGGACCCTGTTCTTCGCCGGCAACGGCGGCAGCGCGGCCGACGCGCAGCACATCGCCGCCGAATACGTGGTGCGCTTCAGCCGCAACCGGAGGGCGTTACCTGCAATCGCCCTCACCACCGACACGTCGCTCCTCACCGCGTGCGGCAACGACCTTGGGTTCGACGAGGTGTTCGCCCGGCAGGTCGAGGCGCTCGTCGGACCGGGCGACCTGCTGATCCTCCACTCCACGAGCGGCGAGAGCCCGAACGTCGTGCGCGCGGCGCAGGCAGCCAAGGCCAAGGGTGCCGCGGTCGTGGCGCTGCTCGGCAAGGGCGGGGGGCCGGCGCGGGAGCTCGTGGACGACGCCCTAGTCATTCCTTCCGAGCACACCGCCCACATTCAGGAACTTCACCTGGCCGTCGAACACGTGATCTGCGAGCTGGTAGAGCGGGAGCTAGGGCTCTGATCAACGGGGACGAGGGAAGTGGGACGGGGGAAGGCCCCTGCCGTGATTGATCTCTCGGGCAAACGCGCGTTCGTCACGGGTGGCGGCCGCGGGATCGGCCGAGCGACCGCGCTGCTGCTGGCCCGGGCGGGCGCGCGCGTCGCGCTGGGATACCGGAGTCGGAAGGAAGATGCGGCGCAGACAGTCGCGGCGGTCAAGCGGTTGGGCGGTCAGGCGGTCAGTATCCGCGGTGAGTTGGGGAATCCCGAGACGGCGACGCAGACCGTCGCAGAAGCTGTGGCGGCACTTGGGGGGCTCGATCTGCTGATCGTCAATCACGGCATCTGGCCGCCCGACGATGCCCCGCTCGCCCAAATGTCGGTCGAGCAGTGGGTGGGGACGAGAACGGCGAACCTGGACGCGGTGTTCTTCGTCTGCCGGGCTGCCATCCCGCGGCTCGCGGACGGGGGGCGCATCGTGCTGGTGTCGTCTACCGCCGGCCAGCGGGGCGAGCCGTTCCACGGTGACTATGCGGCGACCAAGGGGGCCATCCTATCGCTCACCAAGTCGCTGGCGCTCGAGCTCGCGCCCCGGATCACCGTGAACTGCATTGCCCCGGGGTGGGTGGACACGGAGATGTGTGAGAAACCGTTCTCGCGGGAAGGGGGAAACGGGAAACGGGAAATCGAGCAGACGATCCCACTGGGTCGCGTGGCGAGCCCCGAGGATATCGCCGGGCCGATCGTGTTTCTCTGCTCGGATCTGGCACGACACATCACTGGAGAGACCCTGAATGTCAACGGTGGCTCGGTATTGTGCAGCTAGGCCACGTTTCCCGTTTGCCGTTTCCCCTTTCCCGATGAAGTTCCCAGACCGTCTGCCCATCCCCGATGAGGTGCTGCGCATTGCACGGAAGCTCGAGTCCTCCGGCTTCGAAACGTGGTGCGTCGGCGGCGCGTTGCGCGACAATCTCCTGGGACTCGAGAACCACGACTTCGATCTCGCGACGGCCGCGCCCCCCGACGAGGTGCGCCGGCTGTTCTCCCACACGGTCCCCGTGGGGATCGAGCACGGCACCGTCGCCGTGCTGGACCGCCAGCATCGCCCGCACGAGGTCACCACCTTCCGCCGGGACATCCGCACCGATGGCCGGCACGCGGTGGTGGAGTTCGGCGTATCGCTGATGGACGACCTGGCACGGCGCGACTTCACGATCAACGCGCTGGCCTACCACCCACTGCGGCATGAGTGGCGCGACCCGTTCAAGGGAGCGGAGGACCTCGAGAAGAAGCTGATTCGCTCGGTGGGGGACGCGAACTGGCGGTTTCAGGAGGACTACCTGCGGATCCTGCGCGCCCTGCGCTTCAGCGCGCGCTTCGACTTCCGGATCCACGCACGCACGCTCGAGGCCGCGAAGGCGAACGTCGCCGGGCTGGCCCACCTGTCTGCGGAACGTGTGCGCGACGAGTGGTTCAAGGGAATCGCGACGGCGGGCCGCGTCTCGAAGCTGGTGGCGCTGTGGCTGGACGTCGGGGCGGCGAGGATTTGGCTCCCGGAAATCGGGAAAGGGGAAACGGGAAAGGGGAAACGGGTCGATGCACTACCGCGCGATCCAGTGCTCGTGACGGCGTTTCTCGCCGGCGATCCGGCTTCGCTGCTCACTCGCTTGAAGGCCTCGAATCGCGACATCGAACGGGGGAGGATGGTCGGCCAGTGGCGAGACAACTACGCCGACCCCCGCCATCTTCCCGAGGTGCGGCGATGGCTTTCCCAGTTGGGTGAGTACGCTGACGATCTGCTCGCCCTGCTCCCGGCCCTGGACCTGTCCCGT
>QHTZ01000035.1 GCA_003221005.1 Gemmatimonadota bacterium | reverse complement strand
GAGTTCATCTCGATCAGCGCGTTCCTCTTGTTCGCGACGCAGATCATCTTCTTCGTGAACTTCTGGTGGAGCCTGTTCAAGGGCGAGAAGGCACCGCTCAACCCGTGGCATGATAACGGGCTCGAGTGGACGCTGCCGTCGCCCGCGCCCCACGGCAACTGGGTGACCCCGCCCACCGTGTACCGCGGGCCGTACGAGTTCAGCGTCCCCGGTGTGAGCGAGGACTATCTGCCCCAAAACCGGAAGCTGCCTACGGATCGCGAACCGGCGCTTGCGCCGGCGCACGGCGACTGACGCCGAAAGGGACCGACCGCGATGACACACGCTATGGCCAGCGCGATGCGCCCACCGTTCCCCGCGGAACGAGGGGTCGACGTCTACAACAAGAAGCTGGGGATGTGGGTGTTCCTGGCGTCCGAGGTGATGTTCTTCGCGGCGCTGATCGGGTCCTACGTGATCCTCCGCTTCGGCGCGCCGGGGGAGTGGGCCCGCCCGGGCATCGTGCTCAACATCAAGATCACGGCCTTCAACACGTTCCTGCTGATCTGCTCGAGCGTGTCGATGGTGAAGGCGTACGCGGCCATCAGCGACGGCGATCCACGCAAGATGCGCTTCTGGCTGCTGATGACGATCCTGGGCGGCGCCACGTTCGTGGGGATTCAGGTCTACGAGTACTTCCACCTGGTGGAACACGGGTTCACGCCGGCCGGCGTGCGCGAGGGCAGCGAGCTCGCGGAGCTCGTGAAGGACGGCACGCTGCCGGCCGCCACGATGGGCCTGTACGGCTCGACCTTCTTCACGATGACGGGTTTCCACGGCTTCCATGTGACGTGCGGCGTGCTCTCCATGGCGTACCTGTACTTTGTGAAGGCGTTGCCGGGCAAGATCACGCCGCAGGATTACGCCGGGATCGAGGTCGTCGGGCTGTACTGGCACTTCGTCGACCTCGTGTGGATCATCCTCTTCACCATCGTTTACCTCATCTGAGGAGCCCATGGAGACGACCCACAAGCACCCGCCGTACCTAATGATCTGGCTCTACCTCGCGGTCCTCACGGCCGCGGAGCTGGCGCTCGCGTTCGAGCTGCCCATCTCGCGGAACCTGAAGCTGCTGCTGCTCCTGTTCCTGGCCGTGTGGAAGGCGCTGCTGGTGGCGATGTTCTTCATGCATCTCAAGTTCGAACGGTGGAACCTGCGGATTCTGGCGATCATCCCCGTACCCTTGGCGTTGATCTTCATCGCGGCGGGGATGTCGGAGCACATCTGGTAGCGTTTCTCGAGCTGACGAAGCCCCGCATAACCCAGCTGGTGCTGCTCACCGCCGCCGCGGGGTTCTACCTCGGCGCGGGGAGCGTCGTGGACCTGTGGTTGCTGCTGCACACCCTGCTGGGGACGGCGCTCGTCGCGGCCGGCACCAACGCGTTCAACCAGCTGCGCGAGCGCGACGTCGACGCCCGCATGCAGCGCACCCGCGGCCGGCCGCTGCCGTCGGGCCGGCTGAGCCCGCGGGCCGCGGGCGCGTTCGCCGGCGTGATCTCGGTCCTCGGCGTGGTGTACCTCGCCCTCGCGGTCAACCTGCTCACGGCGGGTCTCGCAGCGCTGACGCTCGCGAGCTACGTCCTGCTCTACACGCCGCTCAAGCGCAAGACGTCGCTGAACACCCTGATCGGCGCGGTCCCCGGGGCACTCCCGATCGTGGGCGGTTGGACCGCGGCCGGCGGCGCGCTCGGCCCCGCCGTGCTCGCGCTCTTCTGGATCCTGTTCCTGTGGCAGTTGCCGCATTTCCTCGCCTTGGCCTGGATCTATCGCGAGGATTACCAGCGCGGCGGCCTCGCGATGCTCTCTGTGGACGATCCCGATGGCCGCGCGACGGGGTGGATGGCGCTGCTGTACGCGGTGGCGCTGCTCCCCGTGAGCCTCACGCCGACCCTGCTCGGCGTCACCGGCGCCCGCTATTTCGTCGGGGCCGTGGTGTTGGGGGCGGTGTACGTCGGCGTGGCGGCCGCCCTGACCCGTGCGGCGACGACGGCGCGCGCGTGGCGCGTGTTTCTGGCGTCAATCGTGTACCTCCCCGCCCTGCTCACGCTTATGGTGCTCGACAAGGTGGCTGCCTGAGGCCGGGATGATCCCGTTTCATCGCCTGCTCATTTCGACGGCTATCGTCTTCTGCATTGGCTTCGCGGTGTGGAGCGGCTGGGACTACCGCCAATCGCGCTCCGTGGGGACGCTCGCGGTGTCGCTCACGTTCCTCGTCGCCGCCGCCGCGCTCACCTACTACCTGCGCCACCTGAAGCGCTTCCTCGGCCGATGACCCTGCTCGCGCTGCTCCAGATGGCGATGGCGGACAACCCCCACCTGGATCTGATGTATTTCCTGACCGGGGTGCTGATCGCGCTCCTCCCCACGAGCGTCCTGGGCATCATCGCGTATTTCGTGGTGCGGGACTGGTACGTGCACCACTACCGGCGCAAACCCGCGCCCACGCCACCGACCCGTTAAATTGTCGCCATGACGCACGCTCCTGAACGCCGCCAGGTGGTCCGGTTCGCCTTCTACAAGCTCGACCCCGCCTGGCGCCGCCTGTCCGCCGAGCGCCAGGCCAGCTCGAAGATCGAGTTCGGCGAGACGATCGAGGGGTTCCACGGCCAGCTGCTGCTGCGACCCTACGGGCTCGTGGGAATCCGCGGCGACTGCGACTTCCTGCTGTGGCAGGTGGCGGAGAATCTGGACGCCCTGGTGGCGCTCCAGACCGCGCTCAACCGCACGGACCTCGGCGCGTACCTGTCGCTGCCGTACAGCTACCTGGCGATGACGCGTCGCTCGATCTACGAGTTCCCCGAAGACCCCGGCCAGCCGTCCCGCCTCGTCATCCGGCCGAGCGACGCGCGCTACCTGTTCGTCTATCCGTTCATCAAGACGCGCGGCTGGTACATGCTGCCCAAGGCGGAACGGCAGACGATGATGGACGAGCATGTGCGCGTCGGCCGCAAGTATCCTTCGATCCGACTCAACACGACCTACTCGTACGGGCTCGACGATCAGGAGTTCATCGTGGCGTTCGAAGGGGACCAACCCGGGGACTTCCTCGACCTGGTGATGGAGCTGCGCGAGAGCAAGGCGTCCTCGTACACCCTGCGCGACACGCCGACGTTCACGTGCGTGCAGATGTCGCTGTGGGACATGCTCGACACGCTGGGAGGCGCGGGCGCGGCGCAGGCGGTGTCGCGGCGTCCCGCGCGCGCGGACGGCTACACGCCCGCCGCCTCCCTCGCCGATCTGCCGCCCGGCTCGAGCATGCGGGTCTATGCGGCGGGCGAAGCGGTCGCGCTGTTCAATGTCAACGGAACGGTCTACGCGATCTCGAACCGCTGCACCCACGCCCGCGCCTCCCTGAGCGAAGGAGCGGTGGACGCCGCGCGCTGCGCCGTCACCTGCCCCTGGCACGCGGGCGTGTTCTCGCTTGAGTCGGGCCAGGTGCTCGACGGCCCGCCCTCGCTGCCGGTCGCCACCTACCGGGTGAAGCTCGAGGGGGACACCGTCCTCATCGCTCCCGCCGAGGCGCGCGAAGCGTCGGTTGCCGGCTGACAGCCGCTTTCTGAAGGCGTGCCGTCGCGAGCCCAGCGACGCGACGCCGGTGTGGTTCATGCGGCAGGCAGGGCGGTATCTCCCCGAGTACCGCGCGCTGCGGCAACGGCATTCCATCCTCGAGCTGTGCCACGATCCCGACCTGGCCACGCAGGTGACGCTCCAGCCGGTCGAGCGACTCGGCGTCGACGCAGCCATCCTGTTCGCGGACATCCTCCTCCCGTTCGAGCCCCTGGGCCTGGGACTGGCGTTCGCCGCGGGGGAAGGA
>QHTZ01000034.1 GCA_003221005.1 Gemmatimonadota bacterium | reverse complement strand
GCGCCCGCGGTGCGGCCGGCCGGCGTGCCATCGCTCGCGGTCAATTCGCTCGGCCCCCTCGAGATCGCGGTGGACGGTGCACGCCTTCCCGCCACGGCGTGGCGCTCCCCCAAGGCACGCGAGCTGCTGCTGTTTCTCTTGTGTCACCCGGTCGGTCGCACGCGCGAGCAGCTCGGGCTGGCGTTGTGGCCTGACGCCTCCCCCGCCCAGATCAAGAACGACCTCCACATCACGCTGCACCAGCTGCGAGCGACGCTCGGCCGGCCGGACTGGATCGTCTTCGAGGAGGAACGCTATCGCATCAACCCGCGCTTCGGTGTGGAGTTCGACGGACTGCTGTTCGAGGCCGAGGTGCGGGCGGCGGGGGCGGCGGGGGCCGCGGGGGCGGCGCTCGCCAAGACCAGGGATACCGTGCCCCTGGCGCGCGCCCTGGAGCGGTACAAAGGCGACTTCTTGGAGGGCGCGGGGGCTGGCGACTGGCACCTGGAACCACGCGAGCGCTGGCGGCGCCTGTACTTCGAGGGACGGTTCGCGTTGGGGGAGCCGCTGCGCCCGGGCTAACCGAGGCAGGCAGGTGGCTCGCGAGAGGCGCCGGTCGGAATCGAACCGACGAATCGAGGTTTTGCAGACCTCTGCCTTACCACTTGGCTACGGCGCCATGCGGATGGTTAAGCTGGCAAGGCGCTTCCGGTTCGGCAAGGGAGGGACGCCTGGTCACGCGTCTCGATTACATCTCGTCGACCCACCACATTCCCTGCGCCACGCCGATCGTGTCTACGTAGCCGCCCTTGTAGATGTCGAGCGGTGCGCAGGTCCAGACCCCGGAGGCCAACGCTCCCCGCGCCCGTGCTGTCGAGCGTGCTGCGGCGCGCCTCACCGCCCATCGTCCCCGTGTACTCCATGAACCCTGGCGTGCGCCGCGTGAGCGCGAGTTGTGTGCGGAGGTCGAAGTCGCAAGCGATCGAGCCGCCGTCGCCGCGAGGGCCGGCGGCGGTACCGATGACGTGCAGCTCGGACGGGAGGCCCATGCCGCCAATCGGGTCGACGACCCGCTCGGCGCAAGCGGCGACCAGCAGCAACAGCAGCGGGATCGGGCGCTGAGTCACGCCGCCGAGCAGCAGTGCCACGCCACCACACATGGGTACCATTCTCGAATGCTAGTGAGGCTCAGCGCGCGTGACGAAGCAGGTTGCGGTGAAACGTGACGGCGGATGGTTGAGCAGCGGCGGCGGAGCGACGAAACGCCCGCGGTCAGCCCGCTCCTTTAAGCACCTTCAGCACCTCCCCGAACCCCTTGTCCGCAGCCAGGCCGATCGCGCTCTTCCCTTCGTCGTTTTGCAGGCGGGGGTCCGCCCCATGAGCGACCAGATACCGCGTCATCTCAAGGTCGTTGCGATTGACCGCCTCGTGCAGCGGGGTCCACCCCTTGTCCTGTTTCCCGTTCACCGGGGCGCCCGCCTCCACCAGCAGCTTCACCGAGTCGAAGCTCCCCGTGACGGCCGAGTGCAGCGCCTGGATCTTCATGGGATTCCGGGCCACCTGTGACGCGTCCGCGCCCCGGGCGAGCAACAGGCGCACCGTCTCGGGAAACCCGAAGAATGCGGCCAACGCGAGCGGGAAGAAGCCGTCGCCCGAAAAGGCGTTGGCCAGGGAAGGATCGCGGTCGAGCAGCTCGGCGACGCGCGCGGTGCGACCCACCGACGCCGCATCGAAGATGTCGAGCTCCGGACCCGCAGCGAGCAGGATCGTCACCAGGTCACGCTTTTGGTGGTATTGGGCAATCAGCACGGGTGAGTGCCCGCGCTCGTTGCGTGCGTCCACGAGCGAGCGGTCCGCGGCGAGCAACGCCGCGAGCCGCGTCGCGTCTCCCGCCCGGATCACGTCGAACACCTCTTGCGCCGCCTGCATATCGCTCCCGCTGGAAGGACTTGGCCCGGCAGAGTGAATTGGAGGCCCAGCGAACGCGGGCGCAACCCCCCCTTACCGAGCGGCCGGCTGCAGCGCCGCTCGAAGCTCGATCAGGGTGATCTCGGAGGGCGCGCCTAGCCGCAGCGGGGGCCCCCAATAGCCGGTCCCGCGGCTCACGTACAGCCACATCTCCTCGAGCCGGTGCAGTCCGGACACGAACGGCTGGAACAGGCGCACGAGCAGGCTGAAGGGGAAGTACTGCCCGCCGTGCGTGTGCCCGGAGAGTTGGAGGTCGAAGCCCGCCGCGCGCGCGGCGAACGCGCGGGTCGGCTGGTGGGCGAGCAGCACCTTCACGTCGCTCTCGGGGGCGCCCGCGAGCGCCGCGACCGGGTCGGAACCCCGGTCGTTCACGCCGGCAAGCAGGAGCTTCGCGCTGCCCCGCCGTAGCACTTGGTGGCCGTTCCTGAGAACGCTGAAGCCGAGCCGCTCGAGCTCGCCGAGCCACCCGGTCGCATCCCAGTAGTATTCGTGGTTCCCGATCACGTAGAACTTGCCGTAGCGCGCCCGCAGGTCGGCGAGCGGAGCCACGTCGTCCCGTAGCGCCGGCACCATCCCGTCCGCCACGTCACCGGTGAACGCGAGCACGTCGGCGTCCAACCCGTTCGCCGTGTCCACCACCGCCCGCACGAACCGCCGCCCGATGGTCGGGCCGACGTGGAGATCGCTGATCTGCACGATACGAAAGCCGTCGAGATCCTCGGGCAAGCCCGCGATGGGCACCGCCACGCGCACTACGCGCGGCCGCCGCGCCCCCCATGCTCCGGCCGCCGTCAGCGCGACGGCGCCCGCGAGAATGCCGAGCGACACGGCCTGGGGCTCGACGCCCCAGGCACGTACCCGCAACACGTCTGCCGCCACGACCAACACGAGGAGAATCGACGACAGGCCTAGCGCGGTGAAGCCCGCCCACTGCAGCGCCGTCCCGAGCCGCGACTCCTCCGCCCGTAGCGCGAAGAACGCCCCAAACGGCGCCAAGGCAAGGAGCAGCAGCGTGCCCCAGGCCAGGGCGAGCCACCCGGCCCCTACGCCAGCGTGGGCGAGCAACCGCGCGCCCATGTAGACGTGCAGCAGCGCCCACACAGCGCCGATCACGAGGACGCGCCGCCGCATTGGAGCGTCAGTCCGCCGGCACGTCCGCCGGCTCCGCCGACGGTGCGCTGGTCCAGCGCCGCACCCACGCCCCCACCCAGCTTCCGAAGTCGTCGAGATACGTGTACACCACCGGGATCACCACGAGCGTGAGCAGCGTGGAGGTGATCAAGCCGCCGATTACCGCATGCGCCATCGGCGCGCGAAACTCGGACCCCGCCCCGAGCGCCAGCGCCGTCGGCAGCATGCCGAAGATCATCGCGAGGGTGGTCATCACGATGGGCCGGAGTCGCAGCTCCCCGGCGTCGATCAGCGCCTGCCGCCGGTCACTCCCCCGTGCCCGCGCTTTGTTCGCGAAATCGACGAGCAGAATTGCGTTCTTCGTCACGAGCCCCATCAGCATGATGACGCCGATCATGCTCATGATGTTGAACGTGCCGCGCGTGAACATCAGCGCCAGCATCACCCCCACCAGCGACAGGGGGAGCGACAGCATGATCGCGAGCGGTTGCAGGAAGCTCCCGAACTGCGACGCCTGAATCAGGTAGATGAACACGACCGCCAGCGTCAACGACTCGAGAATATATCCCACCGTCTCGACGAAGTCCTTCTGCTCGCCTCCCTGCTCGAACCGGTAGCCCGGCGGCAGCTGCAGCGTCGCAAGGCGCGTCTGGATGTCGCGCGTGACGTCCGTGAGGGGTCGGCCC
>QHTZ01000033.1 GCA_003221005.1 Gemmatimonadota bacterium | reverse complement strand
TCGACCAGGACCTGCGGTTGGTTGGCGCTCAGCTCTAAGCTCCTCCTGAATTGTTCGATCGCCCTGGTGTAGTCACCGAGCCTCGTGTAGGCAACGCCGAGGCTCCGCGATACCGCGGGATCGCCCGGCTTGAGCTCCTGCGCCTTGCGGTAGGCCGCGAGTGCACTCCGGTAGTCGTCGCTGGCGAGGTACGCGCCGCCCCGGACCTCGAGTATCGAGACCCAGCGGTTGCGTATCGCGTTGTCCCGGGGGCCCAGGGCTCGCAGCTGTCTCGCCAGAAACCGGCGGATCTTTGGGTCGGCGCCGCGTGCCAGGTGCAATGTCGCCAGCGCAAGCGCTTGGACGTCCGGGTCGGCGCTCTTGGCGAGCCGCTTGAGGCGATCGATCGTTTCCCGGTCGAGCGCCGACATGTCCGGGCCCGCATACCGCCGCATCACGGCCGCCAGGCCGGCGAACTCGGCCATCGGGTGCGGGGGGGCGTCGGTTGCGGAGAGAATCATCCGGGCGGCGGTCGCCGCGTCGCTCACGCTGTCGGCGGCAAGCAACGCGGCGACGGGTGCGGCGTGGGGCTTCAGCTCGCCGTACCACGTGGTGACCTGGGCCTCGAGCCGCTGCGCAGTCTGGTCACCATGACACTGCTGGCAAGCGTTCTCGACGCCCAGTCGCGTGTCGTACAACGGCCGCGGGATCGGGATTGTGTGGTCGGACCGCGCGTAGCGGATCTGGTGTCCAACGCTGGGTTCCTGAAGGTATGGCATGTGGCACGAAACGCAGCGGCTGCCCAGTGACGCGGCCCGGTGGTGGGTGTGACGCGCCAGCGGCTCTGCCTTGCTGGCATGGCAGTCCAGGCACTGCCCGTTGTCGAACCGGCCTTGCAGGGGTGCACCGTTTAGGTCACGATACCGCTGGGTGTGCGGGTCGTGGCAGTCCGTACAGGTCATCGACCCGTTGAGGTAGCAGTCGCTGGAGAGATGTCCCTCCTGGTACGCGAAAGCGCGCGTGCGACCGTCTGGGAAATAGAGTGTGTCGACGAGCAGTGGAAGCTTGAGAGCGAAGTGCTCTTGCAGCCCCTTCCCTGGTAGGTGCTGCCGCTCCACGGCGGTCTTCACAGTGTGACACTGGAAGCAGACCTCCAGGGACTGATCCTTCGTCAGGGTCGCGAGCGGCCGCATGCCGATGTCGAGAGTCGCACCGATTCTCCCCGAGCGGGCCAGGTCGACGTGACGCCGCCCCGGCCCGTGGCAGGACTCGCAATTGATGGCGAGGGTCGCGAACCCGGTCTCGTACCGCCGAGTGCTCGTGTCGAACGCGACGTGGATCTGACTGCCGTGACACTGCTGGCAACTTTGGACGCTCTCGGAGCTGCCAAGGATGCGATAGGGCGGCCAGTCAGCACAGTCGGCCAGAGCGATCGCCGGCGTGATCGGGACTGAGCCGCGGTTCCCCCGGCCAAGCGTGTTGCAAAACCACAGTTGTTGCGCCCTCGAATAGTCGAAGGGCAAGAACCGAAACGTGCCGTCCGGGAACCGGCTGAAGAAGCCTTGCGTCCCGCCGCCCGCCATGAACCCGCCGCCGACCACCGCGTCGATGCGAAACGCGCGCAGCGGGCGGCTCGCCTGAGCGACCGTGAAGATGAACGCCCCGCTGTCGGTCACGCTGGGAGTGACCTGGGCGTCGCGAAATCGGATCGGTCGGCCGTTGAACGGAGCGATGACGCGCGCCCGGGTTGGGGGCCCGCCGGCACGGCCGTGAGTAGACTGCTTCCACCCATCGAATATTGCCGCGTGGCACTCCCCGCAGGTCTCCGCGCCGACGAAATCGGCGTATGAGACTGCGGGCTGGGGCGGGGCCCCCGCGGGTGCCGGAAGCTCCACGCCGCGGTTGCGGAACACCAGCCACGCGGCGACCGCGCCCGCGAGGGCGAGGAGCGCGGCGGCCGCCGTTGGCCACCAGGGACGGGCGCGCTGGGCCCGAGCGACCGCGCCGGGTTGTCGCGGGCTAGGTGGTTGAGCCGAGCGTTTCTTCTTGCTCATCGCTTAGGCCGGGACCACGACGGACCTTCGCAGCGACAGAGACTCCGCAGATAGCCGACCAGTGCCCAGATTTGCTGCCGGGTGAGTGTCCAACCGAACGGGGGCATGCGGTTGCTGCGATTCATGACGTAACCCCCGGCGGAGATCGCGTCGAACAGGGCATCGTCGGACCGGGTGGACATGTACGTCTTGTCCGCGTGCGCCGTCGGACGCACCGGAAGGTTACGAGCATTGTAGCCCTCTCCCCCTCCCCGGACGCCGTGACACGGGGCGCAGAACCGAGCATAAAGGGCCGCGGTCGCCCCCGCTTGGGTGCTATCTGGCCGAAGGGTGGCAGGCGGCGGCGCGGGACGTGGCAAGGGGCGGGTCGGCTCCCGCTGCGTGAGATAGCTGGCGATCAGATCTAGGGTCGCCTCGCTCATGGGCACTCGCGGCATGATGGTGCCGGGCGCAGTGCCCTGCGGGTCTCGGATCATGGCGTACACGTAGGCCGGCGTCCGCCGCCGCTTCAGTTCTGATAGGCTCGGCCCGATTGTGCCTCCCTCACCGCCGAGCTCATGGCACCCCAGGCAGGGCAATCGGTGTCGCATGAACCACTCTGCCTTGGCGCTTTGGAATGACGACACCGGACGGGGACTGAAGGGCCGTGCGCTGGCCTCACCCTGACCCTGTGCGAGCAGCAGCGCGGCGAAGAGCGCGAGGATCACAGGTAGGCGAGGATCACACGTCGAGTATGTATGACGTAGGCTGATGGCGTGGTCAACCCCAACGCCGTTGGACCCGCGGCCTCGAGCCTCGCGAGAAAATCATCATGGCGCTGACAACGCTGCGACGTCGCGGGCATCGTACAGCCCGTCCAGCAGCGGAGGTCGGAGTCTTGGCGCATCGCACCCGCAGCGAGGGGCGGGTGCTCGCGGGGCGCTTGACAGATGCCGCCCGGCGCGCATCTTTGGCGCTTCGTGCCTCTCACCTGCGGAGCGGCGCTGGCGTTGGCGGTGCGACTGCCCATGCGATCGGAAACCGCGGTTCAAGCGGCGAAAGAGCCGGAGCGCGTGCGTCGCTGTAAGCCGTTGTTTCGCAACGCGATACCAGTCCACTCGGGGGGCGCCGACGAGGGATGGGTCAGCCCTGCCCGAACGGGTGGTTGACAAGTGTCAGTGCGGGCCGACACTATACCCTCGCAGCGTTACGAGCGGAGACGGTGGAGCCCGAGAGTCGTGGCGACGTGTGGGGCACGGCTATAAGGTTGGACGGTGTTGCGGTGGCAGTTCGGCCTTCCACATTCTCTACGCGAGGGGTGTCGTCTCCATGAAACACATGTCGAAGCTCGCTCTGTTCGGTCTGGTGTTTGGAGTTATGGCTGGGAGTAACTCCGCTGCTCGCGCTCAGGGGATGCCGGTCAATCCGAATCTGGCGAAGCGCGGGAGGGAGCTGTTTCTGATCCGCAGCTGTGACGCTTGCCACGGCATCGGCAAGGGGCGGCGCGCGGGACCGGACCTGCTTGGTGTCACGGACCGCCGCAGCCAGGAGTGGCTGAGGAAGTGGCTCAAGGACCCGGCAGCGATGCTTGCAAGTGATTCCCTGGCGATGCAATTGAAGGACGAGTATAAGGGCGTGAGCATGGCCAATCCGCGTCTCACCAATTCAGACATCGAGGCGCTCATCAATTACCTGGCGGACGCGACGCGGAAGGCGAGGAAGTAGAGGAGGTAGAAGAAGAAGAGCTCTGTGGGTTTGTGCGGTTCCAAGGAGGATCCTGAAGGAGCACCCTGGAGGTAAGGAGGCACTATGCGGTGGCTTAGAGTAGCAGTAGTGTTGGCAGCGCTCGGGGTGGTGGCGCAGGTTGCCGATGCCCGTGTGCCGGCGTTTGTGCGGCAGACGGGGCTGACCTGCAACCAGTGCCACATGAGCGTGACGCCGGCGCCGGACTTCACGTTCACCGGGATGAAGTTCCGGCTGAACGGGTTCCGCACGCCGTGGGT
>QHTZ01000032.1 GCA_003221005.1 Gemmatimonadota bacterium | reverse complement strand
GCGCGATCTCGACCTCGGGCGGAACCGTGGCGATGCCGGGGACCCCTACCCGGGTGTGACCGGCAACCCCGCTTTCGCACCGGCCAAGAATGTCGCCCTGACCTACGCGGGCTTCGTGATCGACTCGATTCGACAGGTCGAGACGACCGGTCGCCTGACTATGGCGCTGCACCTGGCGTTTGGGGCCCCGTTCCTGTCCACGGCGGACGTGGTGGCGCAGCTCCTCAACGGCAGCGGCTTGCCGCCGGCCGCCCTCGATTATCTCGATGTCGGCGGCAACCGCAACGGCCAGTTCGACGTCGGAGACTTTCTCGCGTGGGTGAAGGCCACGGGGGCGCGATGAGACACCTTGCGCTCGCAGCCGCGCTCGGCCTGGTGGCTGCCTGCGACAGCACCGGTCCCGGCGGGCTGCTCAAGGTCGAGCTCACGACCCCGAACAGTGGCGCGGATGGGGCGATCCTGCTCACGGTGACCGGCCCAGCGGCCCTGAGGAGCGCGGCGGCGGGGAGCGGTCTGCGGCTGTTTGCGCAGCCGCTCGCCGCGACGAATCACTTCGCCCTGACGGGGACGCTCTCCGTCGGGACGATTCTGATCATCGGCGTCCCGGACGTGGGTCAGGCTAGCGCATACACGGCCACCATCCAGCAGGTCGCGACGCCGTCCTACCAGCTGCGCGCGCTCGCCGGGTACGCGCTCACGATCACCCAGTAACTGGCGCGCGAGCTAGTGCGCGCCGCTCAACGCCATCGCTTTCTGCCCCACGCCGGCGAGCAGCGTGGTGAAGGACGCCGAGAACTTCTGCACCCCCTCGTTCTCGAGCGCCCGGGTGACGTCTTCGAGCTGGAAGCCTGAGCGGGCGAGCGCGTCGACGCGCCCCTTGGCGTCCGCAATCGTCTGATCGGTGATGCGCACCTCGGGCCGCCCGTGGTCGCGGTACGCCGCGAACGTCTCCGGGGGGAGGGTGTTCACGGTGTCGGGCGCGATCAGCGCCTCCACGTAGTAAACGTCGGGATACGCGGGGTCCTTGGTGCTGGTCGAGGCCCACAGCGGCCGCTGCACCCGGGCCCCTTCGCGCGCCAGCGCGTCCCAGCGGGGCCCGCGGAACGTTTGCTGGAACGCCTCGTAGGCGACGAGCGCGTTGGCGATCGCGATCGTGCCGCGCAGCCCGCGCGCCGCCGCGTCGGCGCTCTTTTCGAGCATCGGATCGAGTTTCGTGTCCACGCGGCTGACGAAGAAGCTCGCGACCGAGGCGAGCCGATTGATCGGCTCGCGGCGCGCGCGCCGCTGCTCTAGGGCCGTCAGGAACGCCTCCAGCACCTCGCGGTAGCGCTCCACGCCGAATAGCAGCGTGATGTTGACGTTGATGCCCCGCACCAGGCAGCGCGTGATAGCCGCCAACCCCTCGGCTGTGCCGGGGATCTTGATCATCACATTCGGGCGGTCCACGGCTTCCCACAGCCGTCGCGCCTCGCGCACCGTGCCTTCGGTGTGCCGGGCCAGCTCGGGCGAGACCTCGATCGACACGAAGCCGTCGCGTCCCTCGCACGTGTTGTAGAGCGGCAGGAACAGGTCGCACGCCTGGCGCACGTCCGCGACGGCCAGCGTCTCAAAGATCTCTGCGGGCGTGAGTCCCGAGTCGGCGAGCGCGCGAATGTCGGCGTCGTAGCGATCGCTCCCAGCGACCGCTTTCTCGAAGATCGTCGGGTTCGTGGTCATGCCCCGCAGGCCGTCCTGGGCGATCAGCCGCGCCAGCTCACCGGTCTGGAGCAGCTCCCGTGTGATGTAGTCGAACCAGGGGCTTTGCCCCAGCTCGCCGAGTCGAACCAGCGGATTAACCGTCATTACATCCTCCCCGTGAGCAAAGAGACCGCCTCGATGGCCTCGGGACGCAAGCCTTCCTGCTTCAGCGCCAGGGCGCTTGCCTTCACCAGGTAATACGTCAGCACGAGCTGCGTCACCGCCAGCGGATTCGAGCGGCGCTGCTCGCTGCCGTCCTGGAACACGCCGACGCGATCGGAGCGCAAGTGGCGCGCAGTGGCCATGTGCTCCCACATGCGGTTGTCGATCGCCTGGGTTGCGGCGTCAGAGATGCGGCCGTCGATCTCGAGCACATCCGTGCCCTCGGCGCCCCGGTCGAGTTTGAGGGACGCCTTCCCGTTCGCGCCTTCGGCGGCCGCGATCGCGTCCTTCAGGTCCGGCAGCGGGATCGGGTGGCGCAGCGTGATGCGCACGTTGAGCTGCGTGTTGTCCTGCGACGTCGCGTACTCGGGCGGCGGGAAGAACGAGATCACGATGTCGGCCTTCTCGCGCTGCGGCATCACGTACGCCTCGGAGTCGTGGCGCCGCTCCTCGAGCTGCTTCAGGACCTCCGCCCGCTGATAGCCGCGCTTGGACATGTCCCGCTTGATCTTCCACGCGATCCGCAGCTCGGGGTCGGGATCGAGGAACACCGACACGTCCCACAGGCGCTCGAGCTCCGGCGTGTAGAGACCGTGCAGGCCGTGGATCAACACGATCTGCTTGGGCGCCACCAGCTCCGGGGGCCCGAAGGTGCCGTCCGAATGATCGTAGATCGGCTTGAAAATGGTCTCGCCGCGGCGCAGCAGCGCGACGTGCTGCGCCACGAGATCGAGGTGGTTGCAGTCGGGATGGAGCGCGGTGATCTTGTGCTGCGCGCGGCCCACGCGGTCGAGCGAGTGGTAGTCGTCGAGGCAGATGTCGGTCACGCGCTCGGGGCCGAGCAGCGCGACGCACCCGTTCGACAGGGTCGACTTGCCGGCGCCCGAATCGCCGACGAGGCACAGCATGATGGGACGCCCTGCCCGGAATGGCATCACGTACCTCCGTTTACCGAGCCCGCGACTTCGTGAAATAATTCACAAGGATGATCGCCTACCGCGTCCCCTGGCGCCACGGGCGTTTGGGCTAGTCCCATCGGGTGGGGCGACGGGGGTGGCCAGGACTAACCTGGTCGCGAACCGGGCCGGCGGCAAGCCTCCAGGCGTCGGCTCTTCCCGGGGGTGCGTCTTGGTGGTTACTTGTAACGCAGTTGCCGTCACAGCTCCAGATCGCGCGCATCGTGCCAACCGCCGCCGCGCGGCGCCGCGCCATTCCATCGAGGGGGTGTCGCGCCACCCGAACGTGGGTTGCGCCGAGGGGTGTGGCGACGGTATCCTGTGCAGGGCTTGTGAAAGAATTCACATACTAGGAGGGCATGCCAGTGGCCGGAAACAACAAGGGTAAGGGAAAGAGCCGCTGGTCGGCGGGCGTAACCCCCTACAAGGAGATGGGTTACTACCGCCCGGACTACGAGCCGAAGGACAGCGACATCCTGTGCGCGTTCCGCTTGGTGCCGCAAGAAGGCGTGGAGCCCGATGAGGCGAGCGCCGCCGTCGCAGGCGAGTCGTCCACGGCCACCTGGACCGTCGTCTGGACCGACCGGCTTACGGCGTACGAGAACTACCAGGGCAAATGCTACCGGGTCGACCCCGTCCCCGGCACGGACCAGCACATCGCCTACATCGCCTACAACATCGACCTGTTCGAGGAAGGCTCGATCGCGAACCTCACGTCCTCGATCATCGGAAACGTCTTCGGGTTCAAAGCCCTGAAGTCGCTCCGGCTCGAGGACATGCGGATCCCGCCCCACTACGTGAAAACGTTCCAGGGGCCGCCGCACGGCGTGGTGATGGAGCGCGAATACCTGAACAAGTACGGCCGGCCGCTGCTCGGCGCCACGGTCAAGCCGAAGCTCGGCCTCTCGCCCCGCAACTACGGTCGCGTCGTATACGAGGCGCTGCGGGGTGGTCTCGACTTCAC
>QHTZ01000069.1 GCA_003221005.1 Gemmatimonadota bacterium | reverse complement strand
GAAGCGCGCGCAGGATCGGGTGGTGGCGGCGCGCCCGTACGCGGCGGCGCTCGCGGAGGTGATCGGGGACCTCTATTCCCCGGCCCTGGCCGAGCGGTTCGCGCTGCTGCGGCAACCGGGCGCGGCCGGCGTCAAGAAGGTCGCGCTCGTGCTGATCACGTCGAACCGCGGGCTGTGCGGGGCGTTCAACGCAAACCTCATCCGCGAGGCCCGACGTCGCCTCCAGGAGCTCGAGGCCCAGGGGACGGCCGTGGACCTTCATCTCGTCGGGAAAAAGGGGATCGGGTTCTTTCGGTTCACCCGCCGTTCCGTCGCCTCGCAACGCGCGGACATTGGGGACCGGCCGACGGCGGCCCACGCCGCGGAGCTGGTGGCCCCGCTGATGCGGGCATTCGAGACCGGGGCGCTCGACGCGGTCGAAGTCGTGTTCGCGAAGTTCAACAGCGCGATCTCGACGCCGCCGACCGTGCAGCGTATCCTCCCCGTCTCCCCGCCCCGGGCGGACCGGCGGTCGGGCGGTCAGGCGGCCAACTACATTCTCAAGCCCTCCGCAGACGCGATCCTCGAGCGGCTGCTCCCGCTGTACGTCGAGAATCAAATGTTCCGCGCGCTGGTCGAGACCGCGGCCGCCGAGCATGGCGCGCGCCGCACGGCGATGAAGAACGCCACCGACAACGCAGGGGACATGCTCGACCTGTTGCGGCGCACCTACAACCGGGCGCGGCAGGCGCAGATCACGCAGGAGATCGCGGAGATCGTCGGCGGCGCGGAGGCGCTGCAAGGGTAGAGCAGACATCAGACGTCAGACATCAGTACTGGCGTCTCACTTCTGACGTCTGACGTCTCAAAGGAGTTCTCATGGCGACGCGAAGCAAGAACGAGCCTAAGGCGCACGCTGCCGAGCCGAAGCGCAACGTGGGGAAAGTCGTCCAGGTCATCGGTCCGGTGATCGACGTGGAGTTCGAGCCTGAGAAGCTGCCCGAGCTCTACAACGCGCTGCGCGTGGACTATGCGGGCGACGGCACGCCCCCGGTGCACGTCACCCTCGAAGTCGAACAGCACATCGGTCGCAACCAAGTGCGGGCGGTCGCGATGAGCTCCACCGACGGGGTGGTGCGGGGGATGGAAGTCGTGGACCAGGGCCAGCCGATCACGGTCCCCGTCGGCAACGCGGCGCTCGGGCGCATCCTCAACGTCCTGGGCGAGCCGGTGGACGAGGGCGCGCCGATCCCGCCCACGGCCGAACGGTGGCCGATCCATCGGGAGACGCCGAAATTCGTCGACCTCGAGCCCAAGACCGAAGTGTTCGAGACCGGCATCAAGGTCGTTGACCTGATCGCTCCGTTCGTGAAGGGCGGGAAGATCGGGCTGTTCGGCGGCGCCGGCGTGGGCAAGACCGTCGTGATCATGGAGCTCATCCACAACGTCGCCATGGGGCACGGCGGCCGCTCGGTGTTCTGCGGCGTGGGTGAGCGCACGCGCGAAGGGAATGATCTCTACCTCGAGATGAAGGAGGGCGGCGTGCTCGACAGTTGCTCCCTCATCTACGGGCAGATGAACGAGCCCCCGGGCGCGCGGCTGCGCGTGGGGCTGTCCGGCCTCACGGTCGCCGAGTACTTCCGGGACGTCGAGGGCCAGGACGTCCTCGTCTTCATCGACAACATCTTCCGCTTCACCCAAGCGGGCTCCGAGGTGTCGGCCCTGCTCGGCCGGATGCCGTCCGCCGTCGGCTATCAGCCGACGCTCGCCACCGAGATGGGCGAGCTCCAGGAGCGCATCACGTCCACCAAGAAGGGGTCGATCACCTCCGTCCAGGCGATCTACGTCCCCGCCGACGACCTCACGGACCCCGCCCCCGCGACCGCGTTCTCGCACCTCGACGCGACCGTCGTGCTTTCCCGCCAGATCGTCGAGCTCGGCATCTACCCCGCGGTCGATCCGCTCGGGTCCTCCAGCCGCATCCTCGATGCCCAGTACCTGGGCGAGCGGCACTACAAGGTGGCGGTGGAGGTGCAGCGCATTCTCCAGCGCTACAAGGACCTCCAGGACATCATCGCGATCCTCGGGATGGACGAGCTCTCCGAGGAGGACAAGCTGGTGGTGGCGCGGGCGCGCCGCGTGCAGCGGTTCCTGTCCCAGCCGTTCTTCGTCGCGTCGCAGTTCACCGGGCTCGAGGGCAAGTACGTGAAGCTCGAGGACACGATCGCGTCGTTCGAGCGGGTCGTGGCGGGCGAGTTCGATCACTTGCCCGAGCAGGCGTTCTACATGGTGGGCGGGATCGACGAGGTGGTGGCGCAGGCGCAGCGACTCGCTTCGAGCTGAGCCATGCACGTCACCGTCATCTCCCCGGAGCGCGCGCTGTTCGACGGCGAGGCCGACGCGGTGGTCGCGCCGGCGTTCGACGGCCTCGTCGGCATCCTGCCGCATCACGCCCCGCTGCTCACGCTGCTCGGCGCGGGCACTCTCACGGTGCGCCAGGGGGGCTCGAGCAGCGCCTTTCGGGTGACCGGCGGGTTCCTCCAGGTGGTGGGTGAAAGCGTGCGCGCCGTAGCGGACCGGGCGGAAAACTCTTGACAGATCGGAGGCAGTCTCTTAGAGGTTGTGCGCATTAGGGCGCCCTAGGCAATCCAGCAACCCGTACTTTCCCGGAGGAACTGCAATGGTCAAGCTCCTCGGTAGTGCGTTGTTGGTGGGAGGTCTCGCGTTCCTCGCGACGCCCGCGGCTGCTCAGAAAAGGGCGGCAACGAGCGCGCCCACGGGCGGTTACCACCAAGAGATCGGTGTCGATTTCACGGGATACTACTTCAAGCCGTCGGGGGGAAGTGGTGGCATCCAGATGGGAGCCCCCGTCGACGTTCGCCTCGGAATCCTCTCGCGGTCCAAGCTGATGTGGGAGCCCCGGCTCGCCTTCCTGCTCAACACGGCTGGAGGGACGACGTATTCACTGGCGCCTGGGCTGAACGTGCTGTACCAGCTCAAGCGCGGCACCGGGACGCGCAACCTGATCCGCGCGCCTTACGTCACCGGCGGTGTAGCGCTTAACCTGTTCGATGTCGGGGGGCCGGGGGGGAGCGGCACGCAGTTCTCGCTCGGTGGCGGTGTGGGGACGCGCGTCCCCTTCGAGACGGCGGCAGGGCGGATCGAAGGGTTCTTGGGCTACACCTTCAAGGGCGGCGGTTACCCCAGCAACTTCGCAATCGGTACACGGATCGGCTTGTCGTTCTGGCATTGATCACCGGGCCGATGCTCGGTGAGCGGCGTCACACCCAGCGGCCCGTCCACGAGAGGTGGGCGGGCCGTTTCGTTTGCGCCGGCGGAACGACGGCGCAACGCTCGGGTACAGGTCACTACCTTTCCCCGATCCTAGGAGGGGATATGCGGCGTCACGCAACGTGGTTGATAGCGGGGCTGCTCGTGAGTCTCGCGCCAGCGCTGCGCGCGCAGTCGACGGGGATGCCGTCGTTCAACGCGCCGTATCGGGCGTTCCATCGCTCGGAGTTCGGCGTGGTGGCGAGCTTTCCGAACGGCAACGGCGCCGCGTTCGAAGGGGTGTACCGCTACGCCGTGTCCAACTTCGACGTGGGCTTTCGCGGCGGGATGTACGATCCTGGCGGATCCTTCAAGACGGAGTTGCTGCTCGGCGCCGAGGCGCGTGAGCGCGTGATCACGCACACGATCGACTTCCCGCTCGACGGCGCGCTCGTCTTCGGGATCGGCGGCGCGTTCGTGAGCGGCAGTTCGGTCGTGTTCATCCCGGTGGGTCTGTCGCTCGGACGGCGGGTCGACCCCAAGCGGTCGACCGTCAGCATCGTGCCGTACGTGCAGCCCACGGCGACGCTGGTGGCGGACGGCGGGTCTAACCTCGACTTCACGCTGGGGCTCGGTGCCGACTTCCGGTTCGGCCGCACGCTCGACGCCCGGCTCAGCGCGGGTCTCGGCGACCTGGACGGCGTGTCGATCGGCGTCGTGTGGGTGCATTGAGGCGATACAGTGTTGACTTGCCGCGCGGGCGTTCCTAGCGTTTGCGAGTCGGCTTCACGTCTTATGGGCGGAGGGCATCTCATGAAGCGCGCAGTGCTCGTTATGGCAGTCGTCGCGGTAGCCGCGGCCACGGTTCCCGCGCGAGCGCCCGCCCAGCTCCCCGGGATGCCCGTGTGGAACAGCCCGCGCGGCGGCACCCGAGTGTCGGTCGCGGCCGACGTCGGTGTGCCTGATTCGGCGGGCGGGAAGGGGACGACCGTGGCGGGCCGGGCCGCGCTCGGCCTCTCCGCGCTAACGCTCAGCGCTACCGTGGGAGTGCGCAATCCGACCGGCGCCGGCTCCAACGTCACCGAGTACGGTGGCGCGGCCGCGTACCGCCTCATCGGCGGCTCGCTGATCCCGATCTCCATCAATCTCCAGGGCGGGTTCGCGAGCTTCAGCCAGTCCAGCGTCACTAGCACGCGGGCGACCGCGGCGCTCGGGCTTGCCGTCGACCTCCCGGTGCCCGGCCTGAGCCTTGAGCCATGGGTGGCACCCGGACTGCGCATGAATCACCAGGGGGGGAGCGGCGTGACCCCATCCCAGACGAACACCCAGTTCGGGGTCGCAGGCGGCCTGACGTTCGGCTTCGGCCTGGTCGGCCTCCACGCGGCGATCGACTACGAAAACTTTCCAGGCGGTGGCCACACCACGACGCTCGGCGTCGGTCTCCACGTAGACATCCGCCCGTCCCTCGGCCTCTGACGGGTTCACATTCGCAGTTGAAGCGACTACCTTTGGGGCGCGCCGTTCCCGGCGCGCCTTTTTGTTTCCCAGGAGCCGTGTGAAATCTCGAGTCGCACGCGCGACCGCGGTCGCGCTGGCGCTGGCCGCGAGCGGCTGCGCCATCACGTTCGACAGCTCGCACCTGGGCGTCACCGCGACGATGGCCGAGCCCAAGGAGGCGTCGACCGCGGGCACGGCGTTTCGCGTGACGAAGCACCCCGTCTACCTGGTGATGGGGTTGTTTACGCTCTCCGAGCCGAAACTGGAGGACTTGCTCGCAGGCCAGCTCGGTGCCGGGGCGTCCATCGCGAGTCTCAAGATCCGTGTGCGCAGCCGCTGGAGCGACGTGTTGGTCACCGCGCTCACGCTGGGGCTCGTCGCGCCACGCTCGGTCACCTACGAGGGGATCGTCGTCGGGAAATAGTGCTGCCGACGCGCGCGCTGCCTAGCGCCCGGCGCCGCGCACCAGCTGCTGTACGAGAGCGGTCGTCCGGTCGGCGGCGCCGCGCCCCGCTTGCACCAGCTTCTTCCCCACCGCGCCCGCTTTGCGGCGCGCCGCCGGATCGTGAAACCAGACGAGCCACTGTGAGTGCAACGGATGCCGCCCGTCCGCCGGCAGCGCGACGGCCCCTCCCTGCTCGATGAGCAGCTGGGCGTCACGGCTCATCTGCCAGTGCGGCCCCACAGTCACGGGGACGCTGAACACGGCGGGCTCAAGCACCGAGTGGAGTCCCGCCCGATGGTAACCCCCACCGACGAACGCGACGTCCGACAACGCGTAGAGGTCGGCAAGAATGCCGACCCGGTCCACCACGATCACGGGCCCGGGCGGCGCGTGCTCGAGCTGCGAGAGTCGCACGGGCCGCGGCAAGCCGAGCGCCGTCGTCTGCTCCGCAATGCCGGCGAGATGATCGGGGTTGGGCTCGTGGGGCGCGAGCAGGAGACGGGCCCCGGGCACCTGAGCGAGCAGGTCGGCGAAGGCCGGCAGCACGACCGCCTCGTCCGCCGGCCACGTTGACCCGGCCACGACCGTAAAGGTGCCGGTGGCCGCCGTCAGCCGCGCGAACGGCTCGCGCGACCGGTCGAACCGCTCGGCGCGCTCCGCCACGCTGTCGTAGCGGGTGTCGCCCGTCACCTGGATCGCGTCGGCGCGCGCGCCGAGACGCTCGAGCCGCCGCGCGTCGTCCTGGCTGATCGCGCCGATCCGGTCGAGGGCCCGGTACGCGGCGTGGGCCCATTGCCGCGCTGGCCAGCGGAGCCGCGAGCTCGCAGGCGCCACCGTCGCCGAGATCAGCCCCAGCTTCACCCCCGCGCGCGCGGCCGCGAGCGCCAGCTCGGGCCAGACGTCGAGCTTCGAAAACACGAGCGCGGTGGGCTCAAGACCCTTGAGGACGGCGCGCACCTCGCGCGGGCGGTCGAACGGCAGATAATCGGTCATGTCCACGGGGAGAGTACGGGCCAGCCGCTCGGCCGACGGTGAGAAGAACGTGTACACGAGCTGCCAGTGGGGCTGCGTCGCCCGCAGCGCTTCCAGGACCGGCTTCGCCTGCAAACCCTCCCCCACCGATGGAGCGTGGACCCACACCAGGGGTCGCTTGAGATCGCGGTGCGCCTCGACCCACGCCTGCACCCGCTCCACGAGCCCCCGTCGCGCATCGAGACCCCGCGCCAGCTTCTTGTCGAAGCGCGCCGCGAGCGGGGCCGCCTTCCCGGCGAGGCTCACGGTGAGGCGGTAAATAAAGGAAGGACGGGCCATCAGCGCGGGGAGGGTGCGGGAGCGGCCGGGCGGGCCGCCTTGGACCGGTAGATGGAATCCAGGACCGCGCGAAACACCGCTGCGGGAGCAGCACCGTCGATGAGGCCGCCTTCTATATAGAAGGTGGGCGTGCTGTAGGCTCCCGCACGCGCGGCCGCCTGGGAGTCGGCCTGCACGGCAGCCTCGGCTGACTTGCCCGCGAGGCAGCGGGCGAGCTGCGCGTGGTCGGCGCCGGCGGAGTCGGCCAGGGCGGCGAGGTAGCGGCCGGGATCGGCCTGCGCGGCCCACTGCGGCTGCCGCTCGAATAAGCGATCGTGCACCGGCCAGAACCGGCCCTGCTCCGCGGCACAGATGGCCACCACGGCGGCGGCGACGGCGTGCTTGTGAAGATTGGTGAGTGGAAGGTTGATATAGATGAAACGGATCTTGCCGGTCGCGACGTACTCTCGCTCCAGGACGGGCATGGTCTCGAGAGCGAACTGCCGGCAGTAGGGACACTGAAAGTCCGACATCTCGTACACGGTGATGGGAGCGTCGGGTCGCCCCTTGGAACGCGACGCGAGACCCACGCCTTGCGCCCACGCCAGCGCGAGGCAGCCAAGCAGCGGAAGCCGGGTCCAGCGCACTCGATCTCCTTGCGGTTCTGGGAACGACTCGGGCTGCGGCTCGCACTACCATAGCGAGAGCCCGGAATTGGCGCCACTACCGGGCGGCGCCGGTTGAAGCACGGCCACCCCGAATTGCGTAAGATTTACGCGCCCCATGGCTTCCGCCTGCGTCGGCCTCCTCCTCGCTCTCCAGCAGCTTGCGATTCCTTCGCCGCGAGGGTTCGTGAACGACTTCGCCGGCGTGCTCGATCCCGGCCCCGTCGCGCGGATGGAAGCAGAGATCACCGAAGTACGCGAGAAGACGCGCGGAGACATCGTCGTGGTGACGCTTCCCGACATCGGACAGCGGGCACCAGTGGATGTCGCGGTGGAGATCTACCGCCAGTGGCGCGTGGGAGGGACGGCGGAAGCCGGCGACCCGGCCAGGAACCTGGGCGCCTTGCTGCTCATCGTGCCGCGCCGGAATCACCGGCCTGGGACCGGGCGGGTGTTCCTCCTCACGGGGCGGGGCGCGGAAGGGTTCCTGCCGGACGCGCGTGCCGGGCGCACCACCGACGCCATGACCCCGGAGCTGGCGCGGGAAGATTACGGCGCGGCGGCGGCCCGCGGGGTGGACTCCATCGCCCACGCGTTCGCGGACGCGATGGGGGTGACCCTCACGTCGCAACCGGAGCGGGCGTCTCCGGGGGGGGACGACTCCGGGCGGCCCGCGATTCCGGTCGGCTGGCTCGTCGCGCTCATTATTTTCCTGCTGCTGTTCAGCCGGGGCCGGATTCTCTGGCTTCCGTTTTGGCTGGGGGGATTTGGAGGTGGGCGCGGGGGCTGGGGAGGATGGAGTGGGGGCGGGGGCGGAGGGTTCGGCGGGGGATTCGGCGGCTTCGGCGGTGGCGGCGGCACGAGTGGCGGCGGCGCGGGGAGGAGCTTCTAATAATGGCGAAGCTCACGCTGGAAGGTTTCGCGCAGGAGGTGAGTCAGGCGCTCGGGAAGCGCCTGGTCTCGCTACTGCTGTACGGCTCGACGGCGCGGCGACCGGGGGTGCACGTCGCGGGGCGGGGGCGCGCCGACGTGAACACCCTGCTCATCTGCGACGCCGCGGACGAGCACCTGTTCGCGTCCCTCGGGCCCGTCGTGCGCAGCTGGGTGCGCGCCGGCCATCGCGCCCCGCTCATTTTCACGGAACGGGAGTGGCGGGAGTCCGCCGACGCGTTTCCCATCGAATACGCGGACTTGCGTGAAGCGCACCGGGTGCTCGCCGGGAGGGACCCGTGGCCGGGCATCACGGTGGAGCGGGCTGACGTGCGGCGTCAGCTCGAGCACGAGCTCAAGGGGAAACTCGTGCGGCTGCGGCAAGCCTACGCCGCCCTGCGAGGCGACCAGGGAGAGCTGGCGCGCGTGATCGCGGGCAGCACCGGTGGCTTCTTCACGATGCTGCGGGCCGCACTGCGGCTCGCCGGCAGGACGCTGCCGGATGCCCCCGAGGCGCTGGTGCGGGAAGCGGGGACCACGATGGGGTGGCCGCCCGAGAGTCTGACCGCGCTCGTCGCGCACGCGACCGACGGGCGCACGCTCAAGTTGGGGACGGGGGATCCGCTGCCCGCCGCGTACCTGGCGGCCCTGGAGCGGACCGCCGAATTCGTGAACCGGCTTACATAGGGAGGAATCCTGTGAACGCGTTGCAGCGCTCGTTGCTTGTCGGCCTCGCGCTGGTTGCAGGGTGCGGCTACAACACGATTCAGACGTACGACGAGCAGGTGAGTGCCGCTGAGTCCCAGATCAAGGTGCAGCTGCAGCGGCGCGCCGATCTCGTCCCGAACCTGGTGGAGACGGTGAAGGGCTACGCGAAGCAGGAGCAGACGATCTTCACCGAGGTGGCGGAGGCGCGGGCCAAGCTCGCCGGCGCCGTGCAGAGCGGGAACGTGCAAGACATGGCGGCGGCCAACGCCGCGCTGACGGCGCCCCTCGGCCGCCTGCTCGCCATTGCCGAGAATTACCCGCAGCTCAAGTCCAACGAGAACTTCCGGGCGCTCCAGGACCAGCTCGAGGGGACGGAGAACCGGATCGCCGTCGCCCGGACCGACTACAACGAGGCGGTGAACCGCTACAACGCCTACATCCGCCGGTTCCCGCAGGTCCTCACGGCGAAGGTGATCGGCAAGGGCCCGCGGCAGTATTTCGAGCTGCAGACGCCCGGGGCCGCCGAGGTGCCGAAGGTGGACTTCTCGAGGTAGCCGTGCGCTCCTCCACCCGCTGCGCCCTCGTCGCGCTCCTGAGCGCGTGTCACAAGGACGTGACGGCGCCGCTGCCGCCGCTCCCCGGGCAGATCGCGTTCGTGAGCGACCGGGGCCCGTTGGGCCAGCTCGACATTTTCGTCATGAACGCCGACGGCACCGGGATGACGAACGTCACCAACTCGCTCGCGAGGGACGAGTGGCCGGCCTGGTCCCACGACGGCACCAAGCTCGCGTTTCAGTCTGACCGTTCTGTGAACGCGACGGTACCGTTGGACATCTTCGTCATGGACGCCGACGGCGCGAACGTCGTGCAGCTGACCAGCGACACGACCCTGGAGGGCGAGCCGGCGTGGTCCCCGGATGGCAGCAAGATCGTGTTTGTCTCCAACCGGGACGCCGGGATCAACCACATCTTCGTGATGAACGCGAACGGCACGGGTGTGACGCAGCTGACGTCTGGTTCTCTGTCGGACGCCCAGCCCACCTGGTCGCCGGACGGCACCAAGATCGCGTTCGCCACCAACCGGGACGGCAACGACGAGGTCTACGTGATGAATGCCGACGGGACCAACCCAGTGAACCTCTCGAACAACGTTCTCGCATACGACGATGTGCCGGCGTGGTCTCCCGATGGCACGAAGATCGCCTTCATGTCCAATCGGAATGGCGGCGAGCAGATCTACGTCATGAACGCGGACGGGACGGGCGTCGTGCAGGTGACCTCGGGTGAGCTGCAGGCCGAGTTCCCTTCGTGGTCTCCTGACGCGGCGTACATCGCCTTCGACCGCGCCAAGCACATCTGGGTGGCGAGAGCGGACGGCTCGCAAGCGTGGCAGATCACGAGCGGGAACGTCCTCACGGATGTCGTGCCGCGCTGGCGCCCCTGAGGCGCGTCAGGGTTCGTTGGGCCCTGAGCGTGTCCAGATGACGATTGTCCCGCAGACGTTGTCGGTTCGGAGGAACTCGAGCGGAGTCTCGCTCAACGTGCGGTAGACCTCGATCCCGATGATGCCGACCGTCGCCATGTCGGGACTGGTGGAATTCGTGGCGGGGAAGCCGTCCAGGACATAATCCACTTTGCAGTTGCGCGGGGAGCGCAACATGCGAACCGTGCAGCGCGACGCGCCGGCGCAGATCATCTGGACGCCGGGGACGTTGCGGAGCAGGTCCACGAGTGCATGGGGATGCTCCGCCTCGATCTGAGCCGCGGTGATGAAGTAACCCCGCCCCGACGCGCGCCGGCGCTCGAACGCCCGCAGCCGCTCCGCGCTGAAGGTCAGCCGGCGTTGCACCACGACCGGGTCGAGCACGTAAGGGAGGCGTTTCAGCTCGAACACCTGAGTGACCGTCTCGCTGTCGCCCAGCTGGACGACCCACGATCCTACGGCGTACCCGATCGCCCGCGCCTGTAGGACGTAGGTGCCAGAGGCCAGGTGGTCGCCCACGAACCTGCCCTCGCTGTCCGACGCGAACTCGTGGTGCGCGCCGAGGATGGCGATGCGGGCCCGGCCCACGGGTGCGCGGGACTCCACGTCCACCAGGCGCCCCACGATGGATGCAGTTGGGGGTACCTGTTGCGGCGCCGCCACACCGGGAAGGGAGGCGGCCAGCAGCGCAAAGGCGCCGAGGTGGCTGAGCCGGCGTGCCATGGGACGATAAGTTCCCCGACAACTCGATAGTATGGGCCGCCCGGCGGTTTGGAAAGACCTGTTTTGGGCTCTTGACGCCCAGCCCAACGTGGCGTACTTAATGCGTCAGGCTGTCCGAGCGCCCATGACCGTCAGGCTCGAGCTGCTTCGCCCGTCGCTGCGTGCCCGTTGCGCGCCTCGGCCGCCGACCAACTTCCCGGCGCGGCCGCTGCTGGCAGCGTGCGCGCGCCGGGTCACGACGATTCCTCTCCTTCCACACCAGTTCACCGCTCAGATAAGGGATTCCCGTATGACCCAATCGCATCGTGGCCCTTGGCTTGGCGTTGCCATGCTCGCCTCCCTGCTCGCCGCGGCCGGGCAGGCGTGGGCGCAGGACGCCGTGGTGCACGGCAAGGTGACCGACGATCGCGGCGACGCGCTGTCGGTGGCGAACGTGCAGCTCGTGGAGCTGAACGTCGCCGTCCTGACGGGGACCAACGGGCAGTACACGATCCTCGTGCCCGCGGCCCGCGTCTCGGGGCAGACCGTGACCATGCGCGTGCGCACGATCGGCCACAAGCCGACCAGTCGACCGATCGTGTTGAGCGCAGGCGAACAGACCCAGGACTTCTCGCTCGTCACGGACGTCAACCAGCTCGAGGCGGTGGTGGTCACCGGCGTGCAGGAGGCGACCGAGCGGATCAAGGTGCCGTTCAGCGTGACGACGATCGACGCCTCGAAGCTGCAGGTCCCAGCGGCGGACCCGTTGACGCTGCTGCAGGGCAAGCTACCCGCGAACATCGTGTCCGCGAGCGGGCGCCCCGGCGCGCAGCCGGCGGTGTTGCTGCGCGGGCCGACGTCGCTCAACGCGCAGGGTCGCAGCCAGGATCCCCTGTACATCGTGGATGGCGTCATCATCAACGGCGCGCTCCCCGATCTCAACCCGAGCGACATCGAGAGCGTGGAGGTGGTGAAGGGCGCCGCGGCGGCGTCACTGTATGGGGCGCGGGGAGGGAACGGGGTCATCAATATCACGACCAAGTCGGGCCGGCGGGCGGCGGAAGGAGTGCAGTTCAGCGTGCGGACCGAGGCCGGGCTCTCGGACATCGAGCGGGACTTCGGGATCGCGCAGCGCACGGCGCTTCTGATGAACGAGAACAACACGCAATTCTGCCAAGCCGAGACCGGCCAGCCGCTGTGCGCGCGGACGTTCGACTACACTTTCTGGCAACAGGTCATCAACAACCAGGCGAGCGACTGGGCCGGAACGCCGCCGAGTATGCCCATCGACCCGGGCGCAACGCTCAGCGGGGGGCCGCTGCGTCAGCGGTTCCAGATCGATCCGTGGCCGGGTCAGGTATACAACGCCGTGCGCCAGGTCGTGACCCAGCATCCGTATACGCAGAACGACGTCGATATGACCGGGGCGTTCGGCGGCACCCGCTTCTACGCGAGCGGGTCGAACCTGACCGACCAGGGGGCGATCCGCTTCCTGCAGGGGCTGCAGCGCAATTCCTTCCGGGCAAACGTCGATCAGGCGATCGGGTCTGATCTGAATATCGCCGTGCGCACTTTCTACAGTCGCAGCTCGCAGGACGGGCTGAACCAAGAGGGAGGCGCCCAGCCGACGCCCGGTGACGCAGGCGGTGGGGCGTTCTTCCGGCTCACCCGCGCTCCAGGCATCGCGAACCTACTGCAGTACGACACGCTGGGTCGCTTGTTCATCCGGCCCAACCTGCAGCAGGGCGGCGCTCAGAACTACAACCCTCTCTACTACCTCGCGAACGTGCATCGCACGGACCTTACCAAGCGTTTCATCGGCGGGGTTACCACCCAGTACACGCCGGCAAGCTGGGTGCAGCTCGAGGCGAATTTCAGCTACGACTTGCGGAGCACCGGTGCGAGCCAGTTCCGCGACAAGGGTTTTCGGTCCACCGGCCCCAATCCCGACGCCCCGACGAACCTGGGGAACATCCTGCGCAACTCGACGTCAAGCGAGGAGTTCAACACGGGGCTGAACGCCACGTTCCGACACAACTTCGGCAGCGACTTCCAGACGCGCTACAGCCTGCGCTACTCCTACGCGCAGCGGGACAGCAATCTCGTGTTCGGCCAGGGAGACTTCCTCGCGTTCAGGGGGATCGACGCGCTCACCAACGTGACCCAGGACAAGGTCGACTCATCGTGGGCGCAGAGTATTCGTCAGATCGGACTCTTCGGCGGGGCGAATTTCACGTACAAGGACCGTTACATCCTGGACGCGCTGGTCCGCCGCGACGGCTCGTCGTTGTTCGGCCCGGGTCATCGCTGGGCGAATTTCGGGCGGGTCTCGGGCGCGTGGCGGCTCGGCCTCGAGCCGTGGTGGTTCCTGCGCCAGGTCACGGAGTTCAAGCTGCGCGCGTCCTACGGGACCGCGGGGAGCTCCCCCGGGTTCTCCAGCCAATACGAGACATTCGGGATCGGCCCGGGGGGAATTCCGCAGGCCAACTTCCTCGGCAACAGGAATCTGGGTCCCGAGGTGTCCCATGAGATCGAGCTCGGCGCCGACATCGAGCTGCTGGGCAGGTTCGGCCTGACGGCCACGTACGCCCGCTCCCGCATCAGCGACCAGATCCTCCCGGTCCCGCTGATCGCCGCGAGCGGCTATCAGCGGCAGTGGCAGAACGCGGGCGAGCTCCTCAACAAGACATGGGAGTTGACGCTCAATCTCCCGTTCGTCCAGACGCGCGACTTCTCCTGGACCATGGGCGTGAGCTACGATCGCAACCGGTCGGTCATCACCAAGCTCGATGTCCCGCCGTACCTCTATGGTGCGTCGCTCCAGGCGACCGATCAGATCTTCTACGCCCAGGAGGGGGAGCGGTACGCCGAGTTCTACGGCCGCAAGTTCCTCACGGGCTACGGCGACTGCGGCTTGCTGCCGGCGCCGTTCAGTGCGGACTGCGGCGCGGGCAAGGCGTTCCAGACGAACGACCAAGGCTTCCTGGTCTGGGTCGGCGCCGGGAACGACCCCACGATGGGCATCACCCACAACCTGTGGCAGGCGCAACTACCGGGGAGCCAGGCGCCATGGGGAGTGGCGATGAACTGGGGGATGCCGATCATCCTGCGGGGCGATGGGGCGAACCAACAGACGGCGAAGCAGGTGCCGCTCGGCAACGCGCTTCCCGACTTCCGTTTTGCGATCACGCAGACGGTCACCTACAAGCGGCTCACGCTCTACGCCCTGCTCGATGCCGCGATTGGGCAGAGCGTGTGGGACCAGGGGTTCCACTGGGCGCACCTCGACTTCCTGTCGAAGGACGTGGACCAGACCGGGGCCACAGTCGAAAGCGCGAAGCCAATTGGGTATTACTACCGCGCCGCACCCCCCGACAACGCGGCCGGGATCGGCGGTCTATACGACATCCTCGCCCCCAACAGCTTTTCGGTGGAGAAGGCGAGCTACGCCAAGCTGCGCGAGGCGCTCGTCTCGTACCACATCGGCCCGATCCGCGGCGTGGGAGACTGGCAGCTGAGCATCGTCGGCAGGAACCTGGTGACGTTCACGAACTACCGCGGGTTTGACCCCGAAGTGGGCGTCGCCTCGGGGCCGAGCGGGCAGGCGAACTCCGCTGCGATCAACGCGGTCGACGCCTTCACGTTCCCGAACTTGCGCACGTTCACAATCGGAGTGTCCACGCGCTTCTGATCCTCGTTTCCTGTCTTCAGGGGGACCGATGAGAGCATTTCTTTACGCATTGGTGGGAGCGCTGGCGCTCGATGTTGGAGCCTGCACGAACCCGCTGGCCGTGGACAACACGAACAACCCGGATCGCAACAGCGCCTTCCGTACTGCGACCGACCTCGAGACATTCCTGGGCAGCACGTACGCGATTGCGCACTCGGGGACGCTCGGTGACGCGAAGGTGCTCTCCGGCGGCGCGAACGATGGTCTCCAGCCGCAGCTGATCACGATGGGGATGGAAAGCGTGTCCGGCCTCGCCAACTTCGCGATGGGCCCGCGCAGCGCGATCCCGCGTAACCAGATCGACAACAGCATCAACGGACAGGGGAGCATCGGCAACCTGCGGGACTTCTTCGTCGAGCACAGCGCCGCGCGGCTCGCCAGTCTGGCACTCGCGCGCCTGAAGGTGTTAGGGAGCCTGGGAACTGTCACGCGCGACCGTCGCGCGCGCGCGTTCGGCAAGTTCGTGGAGGGGGTGGGGCTCGGGAATCTCGCGCTGGCCTACGACTCCGCGGCCGTCCTGACCGAGGACAATGCGAACGATGCGACGGTGCCGTTGGCGCGATACGACTCGGTTATGAGAGCGGCTCTCTTTGATCTCGACTCCGCCGCTACAATCGCGGGCATGGTGGGGACCGCCCCGGACGGGTTCCCCCTTCCAGCGACGTGGATCAACCAGGCGACCGCGAGCATTACGCAGGCTCAGTTCATCCAGTTGGTGCACTCGTACAAGGCGCGGTTCCTGGCGGGGGTGGCCCGCTCCCCTGCCGATCGCGCCAACAACGTGAACTGGGCGCAGGTGATCGCGGAGGCTAACCTGGGGATAACGAGCGATTTCAACATCTTGATGTCGCCCACCAACGGCTGGGACGTATCGTGGCCCGTCCAGCACTACGCGACAGGCTCCGCCAGCTGGCATCAGATGTCGCAGTTCTTCATGGGCATGGCGGACACCTCGGGCGGCTACGACACCTGGTTGTTGCTCGCACCCGCGAGCCGAGCGCCGTTCCTCGTGGTGACACCGGACAAACGCTTCCCGCAGGGCACGAACCGAGGGGCGCAGAACAACGACTCGCAGCCGGCCAGCTTCGCATCCACGCGGTACTTTCGGAACCGTCCGCCGAGTTCGGACGCCGCCGGTGACCCGTTGCAGATCTCGATGTACGATTTCCGACGTTCGTTCGGCTTCTTTTCAAGCAGCAGGAATGGCCCCTACCCGGTCATGACGGCGGCGGAGATCCACCTGCTCAACGCGGAGGGGCTGCTCCGGCAAGGTGGCGCGGCGAACATCGATTCGGCGGCCAAGCTGATCAACATCTCGCGCGTCGCCAAGGGTGGCTTGCCGCCGGTCGACATCACGGCCACCGACACGAGCGCCGTGGTGCCTGGCGGCAACGCCTGCGTGCCACGCGTCCCCGACGCGGCGCAGGGTTATCGCAGGACGAAGTGCGGGAACATGTGGGACGCGCTGAAGTGGGAATACCGCATGGAGACAGCGTTCACAGGGTACGGGATGTGGTTTTTCGCGGCCCGCGGCTGGGGCGATCTACCGGAAGGCACGGCGGTCAGCTGGCCGGCGCCGTACCAGGAGCTTCAGGTTCGCCAGGTGCCGATCTACGGGCTCGGGGGCGTGGGCCTGCCCGGCGGCTCGGGGCGGGGCAACTACGGCCTGTTCGCCGGTGGTGTCTACTAAAATGCGGATGCAGACGCTGGGTGCGGTGGCGCTGCCGTTGCTGTTCGCGAGGTGCTACGTCTATACGCCACTTGAGACCGTGATGCCGCGGTCGGAGGTTGACGTCGCGCTGGCACTGACGGACCAGGGCCGCGTGGAAGCGGCGCACACGCTGGGCCCAGCGTTGGATCGCGTGGAAGGCCGGGTGGCACAGGTCAACGACACGGCCTACCTGCTCCAGGTGTCGAGCGTACGCGACATCCGCGGGGTCGTGACCAAGTGGAGCGGCGAGAGGGTGATCGTGCCCCGTGCTTGGGTCGGCAACTCCTACACACGGCGCCTCTCGCGGTCTCGGACCTACCTGTTTGCCGGGGCATTTGCCGCAGGGGCGGCAGCGTTCATCGCCTCGCGCGCGTTGGGCGTCGGTGGGCCGAGCAGTCAGGGGTCAGGCGGCCAGGGCAGCGGAGGGGACAACCAATGAGGACCATGCGATGACTCGATTCCGGTTTTCACTGTGCCTGGTGCTGGCCAGCTCGGTCGCCGCGTGCCACCCCGATGCCGTCACGAACTCGCCCGTGGTCCCGAAGGCCGGCATCCATTACGTCAACGCGATACCCGACACAGGAGCGATGGCGTTTCGCGTCGTGGACATCGTCTCCAATTCCGGCCTGTTCGGAGTCGCGTTCCGGGGGATGAACGCGTACGCCCAGGGGATCGAGGCAGGGAGTCGTGACATCCGAGTGTTCATGGACGGCACCAATCCCGCCGTCGCGTCGACGGTCATGTTCGACCAGACGTCGGCGTTCACAGCGGACGCGGAGTACACGTTCCTGGCCTACGGCTACGCGCGTGCTGGCCAAACGCCTGCGAAGAAGGTCGTGATCACGACAGCCGCTCCTCCCGCGGTCGCGACTGGCCTCGTTCACGTACGCGTGATCCAGCTCGCGTCCACGCTAGCACCGCTGGCCACGACGTCCCTCGACGCATGGGTTGTGGCGAGAGGCGGCGCCGCGCTGTCCGGGTCTCCCACTATCCCCAACGTCGCGTTCGAGGATGTGACCGCGCATGCGCCCGTGGCCGTGGGCACCTATAGGATGGCGTTCACGGCGGCTGGCACGACCGCGCCGGTTCTCTTTGAGGCGAACATACCGGTCGGCTTACAGGGTGGCGACAGTCTTAACCCGATCGGTGGCACGACGCGGCAAGGCACGGCGATCACGGCGCTTGTCATGCCTCAGTCCGTGCCGGGAAGCCGCGCGCCGTTCGCGTTCACCGCGATCCTGCCCTTCACGTCGGTGACGACGACCGGGACCACGGTAGCTGACACGATCGCGACGGCGGTCACGCCGACGCCGCACGGATTGAGCACCGGCGATGTGATCGTGGTCAACGGCGCGGTGCAGGGTGCGTACAACGGGACCAAGACGGTCAAGGTCGTGGACCCGAACACGTTCACCTACGGCATCTCGACGCCGACCGCGCAGGCGGCGGCGGCGACGGGGTACGTCTACTGGTTTCGGGCGTCATTCGCGGCGTCGTTCAACGGCAACCCGATCACGTCGCTCACCTCCACCGGCACGACGGCAACCGTCGTCACCCTCGCGCCCCATGGGCTGGCGACCGACTCCATCGTCACGATCAACGGTGCGAACGAAGCTGCGTACAATGGCGCTTTCGCGGTCACGGTCTCCAACGCGACGACCTTCACGTATACGACGAACGGCACTCCTGCCGCGTCGCCAGCGACAGGTCTCCCGGTGTTCCGGCGAGGTGATTTGGACTTCACGCGCCCCAATGTGTTCTTCATCATCGACCGGCGACCGCCGAACACGGCACCGTAGAACAAAGGCGGCACGGGCGGCATAGGGCGGCAATGAGAAGGGCGACAAGCGCAGTTGCGCTTGCCGCCCTTTGCCGTCCTCTGCCGCCTGTTGCCGCCTAGTCTACGATCGCATCCGGCAGCACAAACTTCTTCGGATCCACCGGCTTGCCGTTCACCCACACCTCGTAGTGAACGTGAGGACCGGTGGACAATCCGGTCGAGCCGACGAGCGCGATCTTCTGCCCGCGCTTCACCCGCTGCCCGCGCGCCACGAGGATCTTGGAGCAGTGTGCGTAGCGGGTCACCAGGCCGTAGCCGTGGTCGATCGTGAGCAGGTTGCCGTAACCCTCTTCCCACCTGACGTCGGCGACGATCCCCGAGGCAGGTGCCTCGATCTCGGCGCCCATCGGTGCGGAGACGTCGATGCCCTCGTGCGGGCGGGCCAGGTGCAGGATGGGGTGCACGCGCTCGGCCGCGAAGGCGCTCGAGAGCCATCCCTTGGTGGGCATGATCGACGGCGTGGCGGCGAAGCGCGCCTGGTGGCTGTGCAGCGAGTCATAGGCCTCGCTCACCGAGCGGACCAGGATGTTGGCGCGGCGGATCAGCCCGTCCATGTCCATGCGCGCGGCGAGCGCATGCTGCCCGTCCGCGCCGAGTGCCGCGAGCGTGTCGCGCTCCAACCAGGTGCCCGACGGACCGCCGATGCCGCCCTGCTGGACGCCGGGGTCGATCGGGTTCAGCCCCGCGAGGAGACGCAGCTCCTGCTCGCGCTGGCCGATCGAGCTGATGGTGTCACGCAGCCCGACGAGGCGCTCGCGCATCCGTTGGACCTCGTCGCCGAGCACGCGGTTCTCGCGCTCGAGCGCGCGGTTGCGCGTGATGTTCACGCCGCGCACGATCGCCGTCACGCCGAGCACGACGACGAGGAGCACGAGCACGCCCCCGATCCCCATGAGGCTCTTCATCAGAGTGTGCGACACTTCGACGGCGCGGGAGGAGCCCGAGCCATGCGGCACCAACATCACCGTCCAGCGGCGCTCCGCACGCTTGCGCATCGGTGCTCGAACACCTCGTGTCCAACGTTGATCGGGCTCTGCGGCAACCTACATCCGGACAGGGCGTTGGGTCCGGTACCCCGAAGGGACTGCAATAATAGGATACGCCCTCGAGGCCGTCAACACGGGCCGGCGTGAGCTACGTCACGACGTTTTGGGCAGGAAGAGCGTCGCTGCTCGGCTTGGGGAACAGGATCGGCGGCGGGGCGACGTGCCGCCCCTCCACCGGGAGGTCGGCCAGCCCCGCCCAGCGGACGTCGCCCAGGGGCCCGCCCATCGCGAGCAGGCCCCAGATCGTTTCCGCGGTCGCGGGGAGAAACGGCTGGGCCAGCCCCGCAAGCCGCGCGACGGTGCGCGCCAGGTTTGCGAGCACCGAGTCGAGGTCCGCCTGCTTCTTCTCCTTGGCGAGTTTCCACGGCGCGGTCTCCTCGACGTACCGGTTCGCTCGCGTCGCGAGACCGATCACTTCCGCCGCGCCCTCCTGGAGCGCGTAGGCGTCCATCGCGCGGCCATACGCCGCGAGCGCGTCACGGCCCGCCTGCTCGAGCGGCGTGTCGAAGCCGCGCGGGTCGCGCGGAACGGCGCCCTCTCGGTAGCGGCGGATCATCGAGAGCGAGCGCGACACGAGGTTGCCGAGGGTGTCGGCGAGGTCCGCGGTGTAGCGCGCGTCGAAGCGCTCCCAGGTGAAGTCGCCGTCGCCGGCAAAGCCGATCTCGCGCAGCAGGAAGTACCGCAGCGCGTCGGCGCCGTGCCGCTCGATCGCTCCGTCGAGGCTTACCGCCGTCCCGGCGGTCTTGCTCAGCTTGGCGCCCGACCATTGCACGTAGCCGTGCGCCCACACGCTGCGGGGGACGGGGAGCTCGGCGGCGAGGAGCATCGCGGGCCAGATCACACAATGGAAGCGGGTGATGCCCTTCCCGATCACGTGCAGGTCCGCGGGCCACAGCCGCTCGTACCGCGAGTCCGGGAATCCCGTCGCCGAGAGGTAGTTGATGAGGGCGTCGAACCAGACATACACGGTCTGCTGCGGGTCACCGGGGAAGGGCACGCCCCACGTCTGCCGCTGTCGCGAGATCGAGATGTCCTGGAGTCCTGCCTCGAGCAGCCGCAGGATCTCGTTGCGACGAATCTCCGGCTCGACGGCGAGGCTCCCCGAGCGGACGCGCTCGAGCACGGCGTCGCGATACGCGCTCAACCGGAAGAAGTGATTGCGCTCCTTGGTCCGGATCAGCTCGAGGGTAGGGTGCTCGATGCAGTGGCCGTTCGCGATCTGCGACTCGGTCTTGAACTCCTCGCAGCCGGTGCAGTACAGCCCTTCGTACTCCGCCTCGAACAAATCGTCGGGGTGCCCCTGCTGGATGCGTTGCAGCAGCGCGGACACGGCCCGCGCGTGGCGCGGCTCCGTGGTCCGGATCCAGTCGTCGTTGCTGCAACGCAGGCGCTCCCAATACTGCTTGAAGGTGTCGGCCATGCGGTCCACCCACGCCTGCGGCGTCACCTGGACGCGGGCGGCGGCCTGGATGACCGACTGGCTGTGCTCGTCCATCCCCATGACGAAGTGGACGGAGTCGCCGCGCAGCCGCCGGTAGCGGGCGATGCAATCCGCGCCGATCTTCTCGAGGGCGTGGCCGACGTGCGGATCGCCGTTCGAGTAGTCGATGGCGGTTGTGAGGTAGAACTTAGGCACCGGCGCGCTCGAGCTCCGCTTGGAACTGCGCGAGCGGCACGACGCGCGCGCTGCCCCCGCCATCTTCGGCCCGCAACGTCACCTGTTCGCGGAAGATGTCCACGGCGAGCACGCGCTCCACGCCGGCACCGGTGCGGACGACCCTTCCCTCCTTGGGGAACCGCCGGCGCGTGGACACGTAGAAGTCGTGCTCATAGCGCAGACAGCACAACAGCCGGCCGCAGCCGCCGGAGATCTGCGAGGGATTGAGCGACAGGCGCTGGTCCTTGGCGAGCGACAGGCTCACGGGGCGGAGCTCGGGGAGCCAGCTCGAGCAGCAGTACTGCCGCCCGCAGCGCCCCACGCCGTCGAGCCGTTTCGCCTCATCCCGCGCGCCGATCTGGCGCAGCTCGATGCGCGCGCGGAACAGACTCGCGAGATCACGCACCAGCGCGCGGAAGTCCACCCGCTGCTCCGCCGTGAAGTAGATCGTCAACTTGCGGCGGTCCCACTGCCACTCCGCGTCGGAGACCTTGAGCGCGAGATCGTGCTTGCGGGCGCGGTCGGTGACCTTCAGCCGCACCGCCTCCTCCTCGGCCCGCAGCGCGTCGGCGATGCGGACCTCGTCGACGCTGGCGCGCCGCACGATCTGGCGCTCGGGGGTCAGCACCGGTGTGGGCGCGGCGAGCGAGCAGCCGTGACACCCCCCGCCGCACTTGCGCACCGCGAGGTCGCCCGTCGCGGAGACCCGCCCGAAGTCCTCGCCCCGGTCCACCTCGACGATCACGGGGTCCTGGACGGCGAGCGGTTGGTCGGCCGACCAGCCGAAATACTCCTTGCGGTTCCCCTTGAACCGGACTTCCACGACCGCGGTCACGTCACTTCTCGCTGAGCGCACCCATCGAAAGGTACTTCTCCTCGCGTCGGGCCAGCAGCTTCTCGATCTTCAGCTTGCGGAGCTGCCGCACGTGGCGGCGCAAGGATTCCTCGAGCGCCTGGGCGGCTGCCTCCGGATCGGCGTGCGCCCCGCCCGGCGGCTCGGGGACGATCTCATCGATCACGCCCAGGTCGAGCAGGTCCTCCGCCGTGAGCTTGAGGGCCTCAGCGGCGCGCTCGCGCTGGCTCGCGTCCTTCCACAGGATCGCGGCGCACCCCTCGGGCGAGATCACCGAGTACACGGAGTTCTCGAGCATGATGACGCGGTCCGCGAGCCCCACCGCGAGCGCTCCCCCCGACCCCCCCTCGCCGATTACGGCCGTGACGATCGGCGTGCGCAGCCCCGACATCTCGAGCAGGTTGCGGGCAATCGCTTCGGCCTGGCCCCGCTCCTCGGCGCCCAACCCCGGGTACGCCCCCGGCGTGTCCACGAGCGTCACCACCGGCGCGCCGAACTTCTCCGCGAGCCGCATGAGACGCAGTGCCTTGCGGTATCCCTCGGGGTGGGCCATCCCGAAGTTGCGCCGCAGGTTCTCCTTCGTGTCCCGCCCTTTCTGGTGCCCGATCACCATGACGCTCGCTCCGTCGAGCCGCGCCCACCCTCCCACGATGGCGGGATCGTCGCGGTACAGGCGGTCGCCGTGCAGCTCCACGAAGTCGGTGAACACGGTGCGGAGGTAGTCGAGGGTGTAAGGCCGCTTCGGGTGGCGCGCCACCTGGACCCGCTGCATCGGCGTGAGCGAGCGGTAGATCTCCTGGCGCAGCTCCGCGAGCTTGCGCTCGAGCGGGACGATCTCCTTGGAGACGTCCACCGCGGTTTCACCGGCGACGCGCTTCAGCTCCTCGATCTGGCGCTCGAGCTCGAGCAGTGGGCGCTCGAACTCCAGGGTGTGGGTCGCCATCGCGTCAGGCCGCCCGCAGGTGCACGTGCTCGGCGCCGAGCAGGGAGCGCAGCGCTGCGAGCAGGTCTTCGGCCGCGTCGACTCGCAGCGAGCGGCTGCGCAGCCGCGCGGTCGTGCCGTTGCCGTCCTCTCCCTGCCACTCCACGAGTAGCGGCGCGGGTCCCGGGTGGGCCGCGCACAGCGCCGCCGCGGCGCGCGCGGCTTCCGGATCGGGCGGACTCGTGGCCGACCAGCACAGCGCCACGGCCACCGCGCCGCTCACGCGCAGCTCGTCCAGGGGGCGCGCCTGCTCCACGATGAACGGCGCCTGCTCCTCGGCGCGGTCGCGGGCGCTGTAGCCGCCCGTCAGGAGCAGCGCCCGGTCTGCCTGAATCGCCTCGCTCAGCTTGGCCCACGTTTCGGGGAACACGAGCGCCTCCGCGGTGCCGTGGAAGTCTTCCAGGATGAGCCTGGCGTACTCGGCGCCGGTCTTCTTGGAGATCTGGCGCTTCACGACGGTGACGACGGCCGCAAGGCGCACCTTCTGGTCGCTCCACAGGCCGAGGGTCGCGGTCGTCCTGGTCCCGAAAAGCTCCACCTCCGTGCGGTACTTGGCGAGGGGGTGCCCCGAGATGAAGAACCCCAGCACGGCTTTCTCGCGCGCCAGGCGCTCGTGCTCGGTCCAGGCAGGCACGTCCGGGATGCGAGAGGCGGGATGCGAGATGGGGGCTTCCTCGCCGAACATGCCGACCTGCCCCGCCTCCCGCTCCGCCTGACGGGCCTGGGCTTCGGCAAATGCGTCCTCTAGCGCCGCGACGAGCTGAGCCCGGTGACCGCCCAGCGAGTCGCAGGCCCCCGCGTCGATCAGCGCCTCGAGCACCCGCTTGTTGCAGAGCCGCAGGTCGATGCGGTCGCACAGGTCCACGAGCGAGCCGTAGCGCGCGGCGCGCCGTCCCGCGAGGATCGACGCAATGGCGCCTTCACCCACGTTCTTGATGGCGCCGAGGCCGAAGCGGATCCGCCGGTCGCCGATGACGGTGAACTTGAACCCGGACTCGTTGACGTCGGGAGGCAGGACCTCGAGCCCCAGCTCCCGTGCCTCGTTGATGTACTGCACCACCTTGTCCGTGTTGCCGATCTCCGAGGACAGGAGTGCGGCCATGAACTCGGCGGGATAGTGGGCCTTGAGCCACGCCGTCTGGTAGGAGAGGATCGAGTACGCCACGGAGTGCGACTTGTTGAAGCCGTAGCGGCCGAAGGTCGCGATCTGGGCCGCGATCTCTTCGACGACGCGACGCGCGTGGCCGTTCGCCACGGCGCGCTCCACAAACCGTCCCAGCTCCTCCTGGATCAGCTCGCGGTCCTTTTTGCCGACCGCCTTCCGGAGCACGTCGGCTTCTGCGAGCGAGAAGCCCGCGAGCACGTTCGCGATCCGCATCACCTGCTCCTGGTAGGTGATGACGCCGTAGGTGGGCGCGAGGATCTCCTCGAGCGCGGGGTGGGGATAGCGCACCGGCTCGCGGCCGAGTTTGCGATTGATGAAGACGAGATGCATGCCGGTGTCGAGCGGCCCGGGGCGGAGCAGCGCGTTGGTCGCGACCAGGTCCTCGAACCGGTCGCACTTCATGTTGCGCAGACAGTCGGTGGCGAGCGGCGACTCGAACTGGAAGATCCCCGCCGTGCGGCCGGAGCGCAGCAGGGCGTATACGGCGGGGTCCTCGAGGTCGAGCGTGTCGAGCTCGAGCGCGACGCCGTGCCGCTCGCGCACCATCTCGGTGGCATCGTGGATCACGGTCAGGGTCTTGAGGCCGAGGATGTCGATCTTCAGCATCCCGACCTTCTCGAGCCCGACCATGTCGTACTGCGTGATGATGGCGTCCGGCTCCTGCGGGGCGAGGCAGACGGGGACGTAGTCGGTGAGCGGCCCCGGGGCGATCACGACGCCGGCCGCGTGCACCGAGGCGTGACGCGCCAGCCCTTCGATGCGGGCGCCGAGGTCGAGCACCTTGCGGACGCGCTCGTCCTGGCGCGCCAGCGCCCGCAGCTCGGGGGAGTGCTCCGCGGCCTCGTTCAGCGTCATGGTCACGCCCGGCCCGGCTGGAATCAGCTTCGTGAAGCGGTCGACCTCGCCGGGCTCCACCCGGAGCGTGCGCGCCACGTCGCGGAAGGCCGCCCGGGCCTTCAGGGTGCCGAAGGTGATGATCTGCCCGACCGACTCGCGGCCGTAGCGCTCCCGCACGTACTGCATCACCTCGCCCCGGCGCTCGAAGCAGAAGTCCAGATCGATGTCGGGCATCGAGACGCGCTCGGGGTTGAGGAAGCGCTCGAACAGCAAGTCAAACTTGAGCGGATCGATCTTGGTGATCCCGAGGGCGTACGCGACCAGGGACCCCGCGGCCGAGCCGCGGCCCGGACCGACCGGGATGCCGCGATCGCGCGCGGCCTTGATGAAGTCGTAGACGATGAGGAAATACCCCGCGTACCCCGTGCGCGCGATCACGCCGAGCTCGTACTCGAGCCGGCTCTCGATCGCGGGCGGCAGCGGATCGCCGTAGCGCTCCCGCGCCCCGGCGCGCGCGAGGTGGACCAGCATGTCACCGTCCGAGGCGAACTCAGCCGGGCGCGGGAACTGCGGCAGGAAGTACCGTTTCTCGAAGTCGAACTCGCACCGCTCGGCGACGCGCGCCGTCTCCGCCAGGACCTCGGGGTGGTCGGGGAACAGGGCTTGCATCTCCGCTTCCGACTTGACGTAGCTCTCCTGGCCCACGAAGCGGAACCGGTTGGGATCGTCCAGGTCCTTTCCGGTGCCGATCGCCAGCAGCACGTCGTGCGCCTCGGCGTCCTCGCGGCGCAGGTAATGAGCGTCGTTGGTCGCCGCCACCGGCAGGCCCAGCTCGGCGGCGAGACGCAACATCCCCTCCGTCACGACTCGCTCGTCCGCGATCCCGTGGTTCTGGACTTCGAGCCAGAAGCGGTCGGGCCCGAACAGTCGACCGAGCCACTGCGCGCTAGCCTTCGCCTGCTCGTAGTTCCCCTGCCGCAGGTACAGTGCGATCTCACCGGAGAGGCAGGCGGCGAGGCAGACGAGCCCTTCGTGGTGCTGCTCCAGCGCTTCGCGGTCGATCCGCGGGCGCCGGTAGTAGCCCTCGAGGAAGCCGAGCGAGGACAGTTTGACGAGGTTGGCGTAGCCGGTGCGGTTGGCGGCCAGCAGCACGAGGTGGGAGTAGTCGCCCGGCGCCCCGGGAAGCTTCTCGCGGCGGCGGCGGCTGCCGAACGCCACGTACGCCTCGAACCCGAGGATGGGCCTGAGCTTGCGCGCCTTCGCCTCCTCGTAAAACGACCACGCGCCGTGCAGATTGCCGTGGTCGGTGAGGGCGATCGAGTCCATCCCCAGGGCCCCGACCCGGTCGAGCAAGTCGGGGATCCGGTTGGCGCCGTCGAGGAGGGAGTACTCGCTGTGGGTGTGGAGGTGAACGAACGCCATCGCTGCTACCGGGCTCGCCGCTCGAGCTCCTCGAAGACGCAGTCGAGCGGCAAGCGCTTCGCCTCGAGCAGCACCAGCAGGTGATACAGGAGATCCGCCGCCTCGTTCGTGAGGCGCGCCGCGTCCTCGCTCGTCGCCGCCACGACGGTCTCCACCGCTTCCTCCCCCACCTTCTGGGCGATCTTCGCGATGCCGTCCTCGAGCAGGCGCGCGGTGTACGAGCCGGCGGGGCGCGTGCGCGCGCGTTGTGACACGATGCCGGCGAGCCGCGTCAGCACGCCCCCCGTCGGCTCGCCGAAGCACGTGGGCGCTCCCGTGTGGCAGGCGGGGCCGTGCTGGCGCACCACGTAGAGCACGGCGTCGCCGTCGCAGTCCACCCGCACCTCCTGCACCTCCTGCTTGTGCCCGGAGGTCTCGCCCTTTTTCCAGAGCACGCCGCGGCTGCGGCTGTGGTAGTGGGCGAGCCCGGTGTCGCGGGTGCGCTGCAACGCTGCGCGGTCGGCGTACGCGACCATCAGGACTTCGCCCGACAGGCTGCTCTGAGCGACGACGGGGACGAGTCCATCGTCCCCGAAGTGCACGGCCTCAATCCAATTTTCGGCGATCACTTGGTCAAGATATCGGCGCTCCCCTGCATTGTCAAAAGCGCGCGCGCACGCATATTTTCGCGCCATGCGGTGGGTCGCGGGTTTTTTCGCACTGGGCCTGATGATGGCCCTTTTTCATCGCCTCACCGCAGCGAGCCCGGTCGCTGCACGAGCCGCACTCGCGCTCGGGTTCCTGCTCGTCGCCGCGTGGCCGGCCGGTGAGGTTGCGCGCCGGGCGCGGCTGCCGCGGATCACGGCGTTCGTACTGCTCGGATTGTGCGCCGGCCCCGCGTGGCTGAACCTGGTGCGCGCGGACGAGGTAGCCGCCCTCGGCTTCGTCGGCGACGCGTGCACGGCGCTCATCGCGTTTGCGGCCGGAAGTCTGGTGCCGCTCGCTACACTGCGCGCGGAGCGCGCGGCGCTCGGCCGCCTCGCCGGTGGTACGATCGCGTTCCCGTTCGCCGCGGTAACCCTGGTGACGCTCAGCGTCAGCCCGTGGTTCCCGCTCACCGTGCATCAGCCATTTGGTAATGCCCTGGCTGTGGCGCTGGCGCTGGGCACCATCGCAGTCGCGTCCTCCCCCGTGGTGACGCTCGCGCTCATGGACGAGCTCGACGCGCGTGGGCCGTTCGCCCGAGCCGTGCTCGGCGTGACGATCGTGAAGGATGTCGTCTTGATTGTCCTCCTGGCTCTGGTCCTGGCGGTCGCGCGGATCGGGGGCAGTGCCGGTGCAGTCCATCTGGGCGTGGGTGCAGCGGCGCTGGCGCGGTTGGCCGGATCGCTCGCCGTCGGCGTGGCGCTGGGAGCGTTCATTTCGCAATACCTCAGGCTGGTCAGGCGAGATGCCGCGCTCGTGCTCGTCACCCTGGCGTTCGTGCCAGTGATCGTGGCTAGCTTTCTGCAGGGGGAAGCGCTGCTGGTGGCGCTCGCCGCCGGGATCTACGTCGGGAGCGTCATCCAGGAGGAGGCGGAGCGGTTGCGCGCGGAGCTGGCCCGCGCGGCGCTCCCGGTTTACGCGGTCACGTTTCTTCTCGCCGGGGCGGGGTTCCGCCTTGAGGCGCTCGCCGATCTCTGGCCGTGGGTGCTGCTGCTCGCCGGACTGCGGGCGGTGGCGCTGCGCTACGGCACCCTGTGGGCGGGACGCAGCCCGGTTGTGACGCTCGCCCTTGCGCGGGAGGGGTGGCTGGGGCTTATCTCCCAGGCCGGTGCCGTGCTGGGGCTGGCGACCGCAGCCCGGCTGGCGTTTCCGGCCTGGGGGATTTCGCTCCAGGCGTTGGTGGTCGCGATGGTTGCGGTGTATGAGGTCGTGGGTCCGATCTGCTTCCGTCGAGCCCTGGTGCGCGTGCGGGACGTCAAAGAGGTCGCGGATGTTGGCGCGGTGACGCTCGCAGATGGGGCCGTGGTCGGGGCTGCTGGCGGCCTCCGCCGCCCGGGTGACGGGTCCCCCATTGGCCGTCTGTAATCCCGTGTATTACCTGCTCGTGCTTCAGGGTGGGGCAGTATGCCGCAGTCAATCCGGTCCCCACGCAAGGGCGCGTGGTCTTCCCGGCGAACGCCTAGGCCACACGCCGAGGCGCTTGGCAAGTGGGCAGGCCGGGCCGTCCGGCTCGGCTAGGCAGGTCAAGATGACCTCAAGGAGGGAGTCGCATGGTGGGGAAGAACGCGTTACCAGCCGGGCTCTGGGCGGCGGCGCTGGCAGCGGCCTGCGCGGGTTCACCGATCGCTCCGGAGCTGGCCGCCTGCCGTTCCGGAGTGTCGGCGCTCTTGCTAAGCGTGGGACAACCGACGGCGATCGACCCCGGGCCAACGGCAGGGTGCGTGAGCTTCCCCGCGAACGCGTCCACCACGGACTCGGCGGAGTACCTCCTGGTGCCACAGGTGACTGCCGAGGCTCCCAACTTTAGGTCGAGCTTCAAGCTGGCGGGTGGCCAGCCCCTCACGGCCGCACCTCCGGTCGCCGCGCTGCTCCAGGGCGCCCCGTTGTCGCCGGCCGAGCAGTTCCACAATCTGCTGCGTCTGATGGAGCGGACGCGAGCGTATCCGGGCGTCTCCGGCGCCCCCCGGGCGCGTGCCCAGGCGGCGCTCACGTCTGGCCCAGACACTGTTGGGAACCAGCGGGTGTTCAAGGTCCTGTCGAGCCTCACCAACTACGCCTTGCCCCCTACCAACGTCACGGCGATCGCCCGGAGTGTCGGGCAGCACGTTGCGATCTACGTGGACGCCGCGGCGCCTCCGAACGGCTTGTCGACGCAGGATCTCGACACGCTGCGCTCGGTGTTCGACACCCTGCTGTACGCCACGGACACGACCGCGTTCGGACGCGAATCGGACATCGACGGGAACGGCCTCGTGATCGTGCTCATGACCAACGCGGTCAACACGCTGGTGAGCGCGTCGGACTGCCTGGCGACCGGCTACATCGGGGGGTTCTTCTTCGGGGCGGATATCGACCCAAGCGTCGCGTCCATGTGGAACAACGGAGAGCTCTTTTACTCGATGATCGCGGACTCGGGCGCCACGCTGAGCTGCTCGCATCCCAACTCCCAGATCAAGCGGGTCGTCCCGGTGACGTTCGTGCACGAGTTTCAGCACATGATCAGCTACAACCAGCACGTGCTGTTGCGGGGCGGTCGGGCTGAAGCGCTGTGGCTCAATGAGGGGATGTCGCATTACGCCGAGGAGCTTGGCGGGCGGGCGATCCTCGCGGGGACGGGGGGCTTGGACAGCGTGCGCTTCTGCAGCCACGTCCTGGGAGATCTGTACAACGCGGCATTGTACTGGGGGAACCCGGGGTTACACGCTCTTGTCGACACGGGCGGGATCGGTGGACTGGCGGAGCGGGGGAATGCTTGGCTGTTCGTCCGTTACCTGGTGGACCGGTTCGCGGCGGACACTACGATCGCCGCAGCCGCTGCGTTCACGCGGCTGATCGACCAGACGCTGTCGACCGGCACGCTGAACGTGACGCAGGCGACCGGGCAGGCGTTCGCGAAGACAGTGGAGGAATGGGCCCTCGCCAACTGGGTGTCTGATCTTCCGGGCTTTACGGCCCCCCCCGCCCTCCGGTACAAGCACTGGGCCTTTCGCACGGCGTACCCGCGGATGAACGCCACCTGTAGCTCCAGGCTGCCCGCGAGCTTCCCGCTCGTGGCAGTTGGCAGTGCGGGGCCGAGCATCAATGTGAAAGGCGTCATGTGGACGGGCTCCGGTGCGGCGTACCAGCGCGCGTTGCAGGGACCCAGCGCGGCCGGGTTCACGGTCCTGTTCAGCGACTCCACCGGCGCGCTACTGAAGGCAACGGTCGTGCCACGCCTGAACGTCCTGCGGATCCGCTGAGTTGCGCGGGTTCGGCGCGGGGGTGGCGCGGTGGTCGCTGCTTCTCGTGGCGGCGTGCAGCAGCCAGCCGAACGCCCCGCCGGCGGCCTTCTGTCCCAGCAACGCGCCACTCCAGGTCCTGGCGATGGGGAAATACGCGGCGCTCCAACCCGTGGACGGCTGCGTCGTCTTTCCCGCGAATAGCTCGCCGGACACGGCCGAGTACCTCCTCGTGCCGCAGGCCACGACCGGGAGTCCCGACCTGTCGACCAGCTTCATGCTGGCGGGGAGCGCCGCCGCCGCCGCGCCCGCGCTGGCCGTGGGCGCCCAGGTCATGCCGTCGCCACGCTCGCCCGCCGAGCGGTTTCATGATCGGCTGCGCGAGCTCGAACGGACGCGCGCGTACGGCGGGAGCGCGGGCGCGCCCGCCCCGGTACCCCCCACGACACCTGTGCCGCCACGTCCATCGGCGACGATCACGGTGGGGGATAGGGGCCGGTTCAAGGTACTGAATACGCTTACCGGCCTCTCACTCGACACCATCACGGCCGTCGCGCGGAAGGTGGGACAGCACATCGCGATCTTCATCGACACGGCCGCGCCCCAGCCGGGTCTGTCGGCGTTCGACCTCGACACCCTGCGCAGTGTGTTCGACAGCGTGCTCTATCCCACCGACACGGCGGCCTTCGGCCGCGAATCGGACATCGACGGCAACGGTGTGGTGATCGTGCTGCTCACCAACACCGTCAACAAGATGGTCGGCAATCCGTGCGCGACCTACGTCGCCGGCTTCTTCTTTGGCGGGGACGTCGACCCGCTGTACCGGAGGCTGTTCAATAACGCGGAGATCTTCTACGCGATCGTGCCCGACCCGCTCGCCACGCTGAGCTGCGCCCATACGGTCGCCCAGGTCAAGCAGCTCGTCCCCACCACGTTCGCGCACGAGTTCCAGCACATGATCAGCTACGTTCAGCACGTGCTGGTGCGTGGAAAAGAGGCGGAGGAGTTGTGGTTGAACGAGGGACTGTCCCACTACGCCGAGGAGCGCGGGGGGCGAGCCTTCCTCCCGGACACTGTGGCGTTCTGCCGCTACGTGCGGAGCGACATCTCCAACGCGGTGGGTTACTGGGGGGACCTAGCGAGCCATCCCCTGGTGGATACGTCGGGGATCGGCGGGCTGGCGGAGCGAGGAGCGGGATGGCTGTTCGTGCGGTACCTGGCCGATCAGTACCCGCAAGGAGCCGGACTCGCCGGGCAGGACGCCTTCACCCGCAAGCTCGACAACACGTCGCTGACGGGCGCGACTAACGTGGCGGCGCAGACGAACGACCTCTTCGGGACTGTGGTGAGCCGGTGGGCGCTCGCCCAATGGGTCTCCGACTTGCCAGGGTTCGCCGCGCCCGCCGCCCTCACCTACACGTCGTGGGCCTTTCGTACGGGGTTCCCTAGGGTGAGCGGCAGGTGCGGCAGTTCCATCGCCTACCCGCTCGTGGCGCTTGCTGGAGCGCCGGCGAGCGTGAGCGTGTCGGGCACGCTCCGCGCCGGAACCGGAGCAGTGTACCAGCGCGTGCTGCAGGCGCCGGGCGGAGGCGCGTTCCAGATCCTGTTCAGTGACAGCAGCGGCGCGCAGCTCCGGGAGACGACGGCGCCGCGGCTGAATGTGATCCGGATCAGGTGAAGCCGGCGGTCGGGCGGTCAGGCGGTCTGGCGGTTGGAGCCGTTGTCGGCCTGTTGACTGCCGGACCGCCCGTCCGCCTGACCGCCCAAGGCGTCGCGGACCTCCCGGGATCGGCACGCTCGGCGTCTCTCGGCGGCGCCGGGGCTGCGCTCGTCGGGGACGCCGGCGCCGTGTTCACGAACCCCGCCGGGATCGCTACGATCCACCGCTTCGCCGCGGAGGGCTCGTACGAGGCGTACCTCGCGGGGACGACGCTCTCGTCGGCCGCCCTCGCGGTGCGCGTGGGGCGATTCGATTGGGGGGTCGCGGCCCAGGCCCTCGACTATCCCGCTGGGCCCACGTACCAGCCCACGGACGTGCTGGGACTCACGGCGCTCGTGTTCCGCCACGGGCTCGTCGCGCTCGGGACGTCGCTCAAGTACGTACGGGAAGCGATCAGCGGGGCGCCAGTGGACGCCTGGGCGGGCGACGCGGGGGTGGCGATCGCCGTATTCGACATCATGGCTTTCGGGGCGAGCGTGCAGAATCTCGGGGGCGACTTCGGGGGCGGTGCGCATCTCGCCCGGCGCGCGCGCGTCGGGTTCACCATGAACTACGTCGATCCCCAGGGCACGGCGCGATTCCTCACGACGTTCGAGGGCCAGTGGCCCGTGAGCGGGGCGGCCGGCCAGCATGCGCGCTTCGTGGCGGGCGCGGAGGGCGGCGTGGTCGCGCGCGGCGTGGGCATCGTCGGGCGCGTGGGCGCGACTGGGGGCGGGAGCGGTGCGCAGCCCGGGAACGGCTCGCCCGTCACGCTTGGCGCGGGCCTCGAGCTCGGGCGGCTGCACCTCGATTACGCCTATCAGTCGTTCGATCAGCCGGCCGGGGCCCGGCACCGCTTCGGGGTGCGATGGACCCCGTGAGGGAGCGCCGGCCCCCGAACTGGGGGCGGGTGGCGCGTCGACTCGCAGCCTGGGTGCTGGTGGGCGTGCCGACCGTCCTAGTCCTCGCGTTACTCGTGAGCGCCGAGGTGCGCTACCTCGCCCGCGCCGCGTGCGAGGAGGCGCGGATCCTCCTCAAGCGGCATCCGATTCGGAAGCTCGTGGCGGACGCTCGAACGCCCGCCCCGCTGCGGCAGCGCCTCGCGCTGGTGCTCGCGGCCCGGGCCTATGCGGCGGACTCGCTGCACCTCTCGGCGGGCGACACCTACACGACGTATGCAGACGTGGGGCGGGACACGCTCGTGCTGGTGCTCCAGGCGAGCCGGCGCGACCGGCTCCGCGAGTACACCTGGAGCTACCCGATCGTCGGGGTGGTGCCGTACAAGGGGTTCTTCGACTTCGCGCGGGCGCGCGCGACCGCGGCCGACCTCGAGCGCCAGGGATACGACACCTATCTCCGGCCCGCCCCCGCGTTCTCGACGCTCGGCTACTTCAGCGACCCGTTGCTGTCCACAGCCCTGACGCGGGACACGATGGAGCTCGTCGCCACCGTTATCCACGAGCTGACGCACAACACGCTGTACGTGAAGAGCCAGACGCCGTTCAACGAGAGCTTCGCGAGCTTCGTGGGCTACCATGGCGCCGCGGCATTCTTCCGCTCGCGCGGCGACTCGGCGGACGCCAAGCGGGCGGCGGCGCGCTGGCGCGACGAGCGCACCCTCGACGTGTTCTATGCCGAGCTCGCGCGCCGGCTCGATTCCGCGTACGCGGGCGATCTCACGGGGGCGGCGCTCGAGCGGGCGCGCGCCACGCTGTTCGGGTGGGCGCGGGCCCAGCTGACGGGCGTGGTGGGCCAGTCGCTCGAGACGTACGACTGGCGCTGGTTCGCTCAGGCCTCGCTCAACAACGCGGTCGTCATCGCGCAACGGCTCTACCGGATGAACCTCAACTTGTTCGACGAGGTCTACGTGCAGAACGGCGCCGACATTGCGGAGACCATCCGGGCGATCGAGGTGCGTCTGTTCACGCAGCCGGATGAGGATCCGTATCGCGCGCTGTATTCGCGGCCGGGTATGCCGCCATGAGAGACGGCGGTCGGATGAGGCGGCGGTCGGGAACGACGGCGGTGAGTTCAAGCGGCGGACGAGTAGTGCGGCGGTCAGGCGGTCGGGTGGTACGCTACGCACGAATCCGATACCGTTCACGCTCGGCGCCCGACACAATGTCCCGCTTATGCAGCCGTACGAACGATTTCGGGCGTGGCATGCTTGCGACGCTCTCGTAGTCGCGGTCTATCGGGCCACCGAGCGCTTTCCTCGCACCGAGCTTTATGGACTGACGTCGCAGGCGCGGCGGGCCGCGTTCAGCGCGGCGGCCAACATCGCGGAAGGATCCGCAAAGCATGGCCGCCGTGAGTTCCGGCGCTACTTAGACATCGCGATCGGCTCGCTGTCCGAACTGTCCTACACTCTGCAGCTGTGCCGGAAGCTCGAGTTGCTATCGGAGGAGCAGTGGGTGGAGCTCAATCCGCTACGGATTCACGCCAGCCGGCTGACGTGGCGTCTCTACGATGCCGTCAAGGGTGGACGCGCGTCCGTTGACGATTCGCTCGCATGACCGCCGCCGTTTTCGACCGCCGTCTCCTCCGTCCGCCGCCTTACCCGACCGCCTAATTGCCCCGAAGCCTCTCCGCCTCCGCGACCCGTTGTAATGCGATCGCGTACGCCGCTGTCCGGAATGTCACGCCTCGCTGCTTGGCGAGATCGCGCACCGCGACGTAGCCCTTGGTGATCGTCGCCTTCAGCTCGCGGTTCACCTGTTCGTGGGTCCAGCGGTACTGCTGGAGGTTCTGGGCCCACTCATAGTAGCTCACCGTCACGCCGCCCGCGTTCGCCAGAAAGTCCGGGATCACGGGGATCCCGCGCTCTTCCAGGATCAGGTCGGCGGTGGGCGTCGTCGGCTCGTTGGCGCCCTCCACCACGACCTTGCAGGCGAGCGTGCGTGCGTTGTGCTCCTTGGTGATCACGCCGCCCAGCGCGGCGGGGACGAGCCAGTCGCAGGGGAGCGTCCACAGCTGCTCGTTCGTGATAGCGGTGCCGCCCTTCCATTCGGATACGCGGCCGCGGCCGGCGGTGTGGGCGAGCAGGGCGGGGACGTCGAGCCCCTTCTCGTTCACGACGCCGCCGTCCACGTCGGAGACGGCGATTACCTTGGCGCCCGCCTCGGCGGCGACCAGCCGCGCCAGGTGGCCGCCCACGTTCCCGAAGCCCTGGATCACCACCCGGCTGCCCTGGAGCGGCAGCCCGAAGTCCCGTGCGTATTCCATCATCACGTACATCACACCACGTCCCGTCGCTTCCTCCCGGCCCAGCGACCCACCCAGCGAGACCGGCTTGCCGGTGACCGCGGCGGGCGTGTAGCCGTGCCGGCTCGAGTACTCGTCCAGGATCCACGCCATCACCTGCGCGTTGGTATTGACGTCCGGCGCGGGGACGTCGCGGTACGGTCCCAGCATGATGGAGATGCGCTGCGTGAAGCGACGGGTGAGGCGCTCGAGCTCGAGCTTCGAGAGCCGCTTGGGATCCACGGTCACGCCACCCTTCGCCCCGCCGAACGGGATGTCCATCAGGGCGGTCTTCCACGTCATGATCGTCGCGAGGCCCAGCACCTCGTCGTGGTCGGCGTCGGGGTGGTAGCGGATGCCGCCCTTGCACGGCCCCCGCGCGCCGTTGTGCTGGATGCGGTAGCCGGTGAACACCTCGATGTGCCCGTCGTCCATCCGCACCGGCACTTCGACCTGGACCTCCCGGAATGGAGAGCCCAGGATGCGACGCATGTACGGCTCGAGGTCGATCAGGTTGGCGGCGCGGTCGAACTGGCTGTCGGCGATGGACTTTCCCGACATCGTCGCGCGCGGCGCACGGGCGGTGGCGGTCATGGGGCGGGTCGCATCCGCCGGCCGGCGTAGCGCACCGCCGGATGCTGCGACTCTGCGAGCGCGTGGGCCGTGTTGGGCATGCGGCTGCGCCGCACGTCCCCGTCAGCCAGCACGCCGATCACGTCGGCGCCGACCGCAGCCGAGGGGTCCGCAGCGTGCTCGAGCACGAAGACGAGACCTGCAGCGTGCTCCGCCACCGCACGAGTGAGGACGGGCCAGGCGGCATCCGCTGGCAGCGGGCGCGGCGCCACGACGACCGGGCAGGTCGCCGGATCGAGCGCCGTCCATTCCACACGCGGGGCGCGCAATCCTTCGGCGAGCGTGCTCCAGATCGGAAGCGCGGGACCCGCGACTACCACCTGCCCGAAGCGCCACCCCGAGTCGTGGGAGACCTCGAGGAAGGCCTGCACCAGGGCATCGTCACTGGGCGGGACCGGACCCGCGTCGGGCGCCAGCACGACGGTCCCCGTTTCGGCGAACCAGCGCTCGGCGGCGCTCAGGTCGTCGGGCCGGCGCGGCGCGTAGAAGGCGAAGCGCCGCGTCGCGAGGATCTCGTGCTCAGCCACTTCGCGCTGCTCGCGGTGCTCCGCCGCCTGCGCCGCGCCCTCGAACGCCACCTCCGCCGCCTGGTAGCGGCCGCCCTCGCGGAGAATTCGGCCCCGCAGCCGCAGGGTCTCCGTGTGCGGCTCCAGTCCGAACGCGCGGTCGAGCGCCAGCAGCGCGCGACTGGGGTCGCCGATGCGATACGCGGCGTACCCGAGCTCGTGCCAGGCGAGGGCAAGGTCGGGATCGCGCTCCAGCGCCTGCTCCAGCGCGGCGAACGCTTCGCGATAGCGTCCCAGCTCGATCAGCGCGGCGCCCTGGAGGGTGAAGGGGAAGGCGGTGAGCCCGAAGTGGCCGAGCGCGCCCTCGGCGAGGCGCAGCGCGTCCTCGGCGCGGTGATGAAGCCGCAGCAGCTCGAAGCATTCTGCCCAGCCCGCCTTGAGATCGGGATGCGTGGCGAGCACGCCGCGGTACGCTTGCTCCGCGTCGGCGATCCGCCCCTCGCGCGCGAGCCAGCGGGCGCGGGCGATGGCGCGCTCGCTCGGCGCGTCCGGAAACAAGTCGTACGACGCCGTCGTCCGCATCGCGCGAATATATCCGCGCCGTGGTTGCTGGCTAGGCGCGTCCGCGGGGTCTAGATTCTCGCGCCATGGACGCCGACACGATGCTGCGCGAGCTCGTCGAATTTCTGCGGATTCCTTCGGTGTCGACCCTGCCGGCGCACGACGCCGACTGCCGCCGGGCGGCGGAATGGGTCGCGGCCGAGCTGCGACGGCTCGGGTGCCGTGAGGTGGCGTTCCTCGCGAGCGACGTGCACCCGGTCGTGTGGGGCGTGGGCCCCGACGTCCCTGGTGCGCCGACGCTTCTCATCTATGGCCACTACGACGTGCAGCCGCCGGATCCGCTCGGCGAGTGGGTCACGCCGCCGTTTGAGCCCACCGTCCGCGACGGTAAGCTGTTCGCCCGCGGCTCGGCCGACGACAAGGGCCAGGTGTTCTGCCTCCTCAGGGCGATTGCGGCCGCGGGGCGCCCTCCCGTCAACCTCCGGTTTCTGATCGAGGGAGAAGAGGAATACGGCAGCCGCGTGCTGTTCGACCTGTTGCGCCGTGAGCCGGAGCGCACGCGCGCCGACGCGGTGCTCATCGCCGACATGGCCTACGTCGCGCCGCGCTGGCCCGCCGTGTACACGGCGCTGCGCGGACTGTGCTACGCGGAGATCAGCGTGCGTACGGCCCAGTCCGACCTGCATTCGGGGGAGTTCGGAGGCGCGGCGCCGAACGCCCACGAGGAGCTGGTAAGGCTGCTCGGCCGGCTGAAGAGGCCCGACGGCAAGATCAACATCCCCGGGCTCTACGCCGCGGTGAAGCGACCGTCCCGGGCGGAGCTCGCGGCATGGAGGAAGCTGCCGTTTCGCGAGGCGGACTTCCTCAAACAGCGGGTGCGGGCGAAGCGGCTCACCGGCCTCAAGGGGCACTCGGTGCTCGAGCGCCTGTGGGCGCTTCCCACCTTCGAGATTCACGGCATCATGGGTGGGTTCACAAGCGACGGAGCGAAGACCGTCATCCCGGCCGCGGCGACGGCTAAGGTGAGCCTCCGTCTCGTGCCGAACCAGAAGCTCAAGACGGTGGAGCGCCAGCTAGCGGCGGCGGTCAAGCGGCTCGCGCCCAAGTACGTGAGCGCGAGCGTCAAGTTCATGCACGGCGCCGACCCCGCGCAGGTGCGCATCACGCATCCCGCGTTCCGGCTGCTCGATCAGGCGTTTCGCGAGGTGGTGGGGCGGGGGACGGTGCCGGTGCGCGCCGGCGGCTCGATCCCTGTCGTGCCGGCGCTGGGCCGCAGCGGGGCGCCGGTGATTCTCACGGGGATCGGGCTCCCCGACGACCGGCTGCACGCACCGAACGAGAAGCTCGACCTGAAGCAGTTGTGGGACGGGATCAACGTGTTCCGGCGGTTTTACGAGCTGCTGGGGCGCGGCAACGCTGACGCCCGTTCTTAACATCCTGAAGCACTAAGAGTTAGCGACGTGCTCTCAGTCGGTGCCCGCACGGCGGCGGCTCAGCGGCAAGGACGCAGCGAAGCGGCGTTGAGGGGCAACGTCGACGTGTGGCGAGGATGTAACACTTCTCTTCTCAACGCCTCTGCTCAACGACTTTTCTAAACGCATTTCTGGATACGGTTTCGTACCGGGTCTAGCGACTTCCCTTGCCGGGCGTCATGTTTTGCGCAGCAGGCCGATGGCCTGAACCGCCCCTGGGTGGTCTCTTCCTCGCTCTGACGCCTTCGTTCGACGCCACGCCGATCGAGCGACCACCGGTCGTCCCTCTTAGGAGGTTGTTATGAAGCCTGTGGCGCGCTTGTCTCCATTGTTATTCAGCTGTATTGCGGCTCTGTTCGTCAGCTGCGTTCCCGATCAAGCATCAGGCCCGCGCCTTGCGCCCTCGTTCGATAGGAGCACGGCCCCGGGCCTCGATCAGGCGTGTCGCGATAAGCCGGGGAACCACTTGGCGCGCCGGCCCAACGCTCCCGTCGAGCTGCTCTGTGCGATGACCCTTCCGCCAGGGAGTGGGCCGATTGTGAACGGCACCAAACTCTGGGCCGAGGGCGGGAACCTTTACGTCACTGAGCTCGGCAACGCCGGGTTGTACATCTGGGACGCCGTGTCTCACGACTTTGTGGGCTTCGTGGGCGGGATGGTTGGGAACGTCGGGGCGGGTGGCGGTACGGCGACGACCAACGGCCAGGGACCGAGCAGCATCGTGCTCAGCGGAGACGGGCACGCCTGGGTGTCGGACGGCAATAGCACAGTACGTGTGGTGGACCTCGCGACGAGGCAGGTGATTGCTTCGGTCAACACGTCGATCGCGGCCTGCGATGGCGGGACCGCGACCACGCACTACTGTGGTCGCACCAACGAAATCACGTTCGATCCCGAACATCGGCTCGTGTTCGTCCAGAATCCTTCCCCGCTCGCCGTCGCGGCCCCCCACGGCGCTATTGACACCTATGCCACGTTCATTTCGGCAGATCCTCCGTACGCGAAGGTAGGTACGATCGCGTTTGCCGACCGTCGAGGGCAGGAGGCGCCGGTCTGGGACCCCGACCAGCACCGCATCCTGACAGCCGTGTCGGGGAGGCTGGCGGGCACCACGGTATTCCCACAGTATGTCGCCGTCATCGATCCTACGGTTCGGCCCTTCACGGTCGAAAAGCATTACGACATCGATTGCTTTGCGCTCGGGCTCGCTGCCACTCCAGGAGCGGTATTTGGTATTAACGATCCCGCGCTCGGGCCCGACGGAAAGATGGTGATCCCGGGATGCGGTAGGGCGCTCATCACGGACGTGCGGACGGGCGCGATCACCATCTTGCCAGTCGGGGGCGGCAATGAGACTTGGTATAATCCCGGCGACGGCAACTTCTACGTGACGGGAGCGAACTTCAGTATTACTCCCGCCGGCCCCAACTCACTCGGCGTGATCGACGCACGCAGCAGCACGATACGGCAGTATGTGACTGCCCTCAACGCTACGAATCCCACGGCCGCGGCGGAGAACAATCACATCTTTGCCGTCGTTCCCGCGAATGCGACAACGGCGACCGCCTGCACGCAGTTCGGCGCCGCGGTCCAGACGTCGGGCTGCATTCTGGTCTTCGCGCATGTGCCGGGGAGTGATTAAAGACTAAGGCGTCGAGGAAAACCGTCGAGGAGCACCGTACGTCTCTTCTCGACGGTTTTTCTTGACGTCTTTCCTAGACGTCTTTCCTAGACGTCTTTCTTACTGCGGTTTCGTAGTTTGTTTATCTCGTGTTGCGTCAGCCCCCGTCCGCCGTACCGCTCTTCCAGCCACGGGTCGCCGCGCATGTGGTAGCCGTTCTGCTCCCAGAAGCCCGGCATGTCCCCCTCCAACAACTCGAACCCCCGCACCCACTTGGCGCTCTTCCAGAGATAGAGGTGCGGCACGAGCAGGCGAGCGGGCCAGCCGTGCTCTGGCATCAGCGACTCGCCGTTCCACTTGAGCGCGATGAGGTTGTCGGGCCGGTCGAGGTCCGCAAGCGGCAGATTGGTCGTGAACCCCTGCTCGGCGAGCACGAGACAGTAGGCGGCCTGCGGCTGCACCCCCGCCCGCTCGAGCAGCTGCTGCACCGGTACACCCTCGAATGTGTTGTCGAGCCGGCTCCAGCGCGTGACGCAATGCATGTCGCATTGCACCGTCCGGCGCGGCAGCGCGAGTAGCTCGTCGTAGGTGAGGGTGAACGGTCGGGCGACGAGCCCGGAGACCTCGAAGGTCCAGGTCGCCGTGTCCACGCGCGGCACGTCGCCGTAGTGGAGGACGGGCCACTTGGCGGTGACGACCTGACCCGGAGGGACGCGCTCCCGCGTTGCGCCGGACTTTTCCCGCAGCTCGTCGAGGAACTTCGTCACCGGGGACTGGCGAGCTCACCTGCTGTAGCTGTCACGCCGAACACCTGCTCGAAGCCCGCAATCACGGCAGCCGTGGCCTGCTCCCACACCGCCCCTTCCCCCTTCCCCCGTCCCCCTTCCCGTTCAACCGATGTCATCTCCACGCCCGGAATCCCGCACGCGATAATCCGGTCGAATTGCGCGAGGTCGGTGCTCACGTTGAGGGCGAAGCCGTGCCAGGTGACCCATTGCTTCACGTGCACGCCGATGCTCGCGATCTTGCGTCCGCGCACCCAGACGCCTGTGTAGCCCGCCCGCGGCTGCGCGGGAATTCCCAGCCGCGCGAGTGCCTCGATCAGCGTCTGCTCGAGCGCGCGCAGATACCAGTGCAGGTCCGGGCGGTACCGCCGGAGGTCGAGGATCGGATAGCCGACGAGCTGGCCGGGACCGTGGTAGGTCACGTCGCCGCCGCGCTCGACCTCCACCACCTCGATCCCCGCGGTGTCGAGGAGATGGCGCGGCTGCGCCGTGCGGCCCACGGTGACCACGGCTGGGTGCTCGAGGAGCAGCAACACGTCGTGGTCGAGCTGCGCACCGATGCGGGCCTGCGCGACGCTGCGCTGCCACTCGAGCGCCTCCCGGTACGGGACCCGCCCCGCATCCAGCACCTCGAGCACGCGCTCGCTCATCGGGTCCCCGTCCCCGTCCCCGTCCCCCGGCCCGCGTCCCCCGTCCCCGGTTCTGGGATGGCATCTTCGCGGCTCCCTCTCGTGGCCCAGGCGCTCCCGGCGCCGCCGAGCACGAACGCGGCCACGCCCCACACCACGAGGGTCACGATGCCCAGGAACCGATCCACCGGCCAGGCGATGAAGCCGACCAGCAGGGCGCCGACCGCCGACATCACCGCGATCACGCCGCGCTGCCACACGTTGTCGATCGCCCGGCTGCGCCGCCAGCCGAACGTCGCGGCCACGGCGAGGCCGGCGATCGTGCCGGCGAGCACGGGATCGGCGGCGCTCTCCTGGTAGTTCACGGCGGTCACGTGGCGCTCGAGCACCCGGACCATGACGAGCGCCGCGACGACCGTGCCGCCGCCGAGGCCAGCGCCGCAGGCGAGCGCGCCCAGTCCCACGGCGAGCGGGTCTCTCACAGGTGGATCACGCGGCCGAGGGAATCGAGCGCCGCCTCGCCCACCGCTTCGGCCATCGTTGGATGCGCGTGGATCGCGAGCTCCACTTCTTCGACGGTATATTCGTTCTCGCGCGCGACCGCGAGCTCGTGGATCAGCTCCGACGCGGGGGTTCCCACGATGTGTGCGCCCAGAATCTCGCCGTACCTCTTGTCGCGGATGATCTTCACGAAGCCCTCGGTCTCACCCGTTCCCCGGGCGCGCCCGTTCGCCGCGAAGGGGAATTTTCCCACGACGTAGTCGAGCTTGCGCTCCTTGCACTGCGCCTCGGTGAGTCCGATGCTCGCGACCTCGGGGTGGCAGTACGTCACGCTCGGGACGTTGTCGTACTTGATCGGGTGTGGCTTCAGACCCGCGAGCTGCTCCGCGACGACCACGCCCTCGCGGAACCCCTTGTGAGCCAGCATCGGCGGGCCCGCCACATCGCCGATCGCGTAGTAGCCGGGCGCGGTGGTTTGAAGGTTGCGGTCCACCTTGACGAAGCCCCGCTCGGTGAGCTCGATGCCGGTTTCCTTGAGCCCCACGTTCTCGGTGTTCACGGCGCGGCCTGCCGCCATCAGCACGACCGCCGCTTCGACCTTGCGGGTCGCTCCGCCTGCCTCGACTTCGAGCGTGACCCTGTCCTTCGCCACGGCAGCTTTCTTCACGTTCGCCCCCGCCAGGACCTCGATCTTGCGCTGCTTGTAGCTCTTCGCCAGGGCGTCGGACGCGTCGGCGTCCTCGAGCGGCAGGATGCGCGGCAGCACTTCGATCAGGGTGACCTGGGTGCCGAAGGCGTTGAAGATGTCGGCGAACTCCATGCCCACGGCGCCGGCGCCGACGATCGCCATCGACGGGGGAGCCTGCTCGAGGAACAGTGCCTCGTCCGAGGAGATCACGGTCGTCTTGTTGATCTCGAGGCCGATCTGGGGGAGGCCTTTCACGCGCGATCCCGTCGCGACGATCACCGCCTTCTTCGCCTCGTACGTGTCGTTGCCCACCTTGACTTTGCGACCCGCCTGCAAGGTGCCGCTGCCCTTCACGACGGTGACCTTGTTCTTCTTCATCAGGAACTCGACGCCCTTCGAGTTCTGGTCGCTCACCCGGCGCGAGCGGCTCATCGCGACGCCGTAGTTGGTCTTGACGCCACCGACCTCGACGCCGAACTCGGCGGCGTCGCGCAGCGCGTTGGCGAGATAGGCGGAGTGGAGCAGCGCCTTGGTCGGGATGCACCCGATGTTCACGCACACGCCACCGAGCTTCTCGCGCTCGACCAGCGCGGTCGCCATGCCGAGTTGGGCCGCGCGGATGGCGGCGACGTAGCCGGCCGGGCCGCCCCCCAAGATGAGCACGTCAAACTGATTTGCCACCGATCCCCCTCCCCTAACGCGGAACGACGAACGCGGAACGCGGAACCGGTGACTGATGTTCCGCGTTCCCCGTTCCACGTTCCGCGTTCATAACAGCATGGCCAGCGGATTCTCCAGCATCCCCTTGAGCGTGCGCAGAAACACCGCGCCCGTTGCGCCATCGATCACGCGGTGATCGCAGCTCATCGTGATGCGCATGCGGCGCCGCGTGGTCACCTGGCCGTCCACCACTACCGGCTTCGCGACGACCGCGCCCACGGCGAGGATCCCCGCCTCGGGCGGATTGATCACCGCTGTGAACTGATCGATCTCGAACATCCCGAGATTCGATACCGAGAAGGTCGAGCCCGTGTACTCAGCGGGCTGGAGCTTGCGCGCCCGCGCCCGCTCGGCAAGCTCGCGCGCCTCGCGGCCGATCTCGGACAGAGACTTGAGGTCGGCGTTGCGGATCACCGGCGTGATCAGGCCGTCGTCCACCGCGACCGCCATGCCCAGGTGCACCTCGTTCCAGTAACGGATGTGGTCTTCCGCGAACCAGGCGTTACAGGCCCGGTGTTGCTTCAGCGCGAGCGCCGTCGCCTTGAGAATAACGTCGTTGAAGCTGATCTTGCCCTCCGTGCCGAGGGCTTGGTTGAGCGCGGCGCGCGCCTCGGCGGCTCGCTCCATGTCCACCTCGGTCGTGAGGAAGTAGTGCGGGATCGGCCCGAGCGAGGTGGCCAGTCGCTTCGCGATCGTCTTGCGGATCTGCGTTAGGGGCGCGTCTTCGTAGGGCGCCCCGGTGCGCGACACGGGGACGGGGGACGGGGGACGGGGGACGGGTGGAGTCGGTGCGGCGCTGGGAGCGGTAACGGGGGGCGTGGCCACCGCAGCCAGTTCCAGGTCCTTCCTGACCACGCGGCCGCCTGGTCCCGAACCCGTCACCTGCTTTAGATCGAGACCCGTCTCCCTCGCAATCCGTTTCGCGAGCGGCGAAGCCTTCACGCGGGTCGCGTCCGCTACGGCCGCTGGTGCGGCGACCGCCACCGTACGCGCTGGCGCCGTTGGCGTTGGGGCCGTCACCACCGGTCGCTCGTCCCCCGTCCCCCGTCCCTGCGGTGTCGCGACCGCCTCTCCCGGCGCGACGATCGCCGCGATCTCCTTGCCGACGGGGACCGTCTGTCCCTCGGTGACCGCGATCTGACGCAACACCCCGTCGGCGCGCGCCACGAGATCCATGACGGCCTTGTCGGTCTCGACTTCGGCAAGCGTGTCGCCGGCCTTCACCGCGTCCCCGTCCCGCTTGTGCCACTTCACGAGGCGCCCTTCCTCCATCGTGGGGGAGAGCGCTTCCATGTAGACGGGAGTCGCCATCGTCAGTCGAGGTAGAGGACGCGGCGCGCGGCGGCGACGATCCTCTCGGGGGATGGCTTGGCTGCCCGCTCGAGCTGCTTGTTGTAGGGCATCGGGACGTCGGCCTGGGTGACGCGGATGACCGGCGCGTCGAGCGAGTCGAAGGCGTCGCGCTGGATCACGTCCACCACCTGCGCACCGATGCCGCAGTGCGGCCACCCCTCCTCCGCCACCACGCACCGGTTCGTCTTCACGACCGAGGCGACGAGCGTCGTCTCGTCGAGCGGCCGGAGGGTGCGCAAATCCACGACCTCCGCGCTCACACCATGCTCGCCGGCGAGGAGCTCGGCGGCTCTGAGGGCGGGGACGACGGTCTTGGAATGGCACACGATGGTGACGTCCGTTCCCGGCCGCTTCACGTCGGCCGAGCCGATGGGCACGAGATACTCGCCCTCGGGCACGTCGCCCTTCGTGTTGTACAGCATCTCGCCTTCGAGCACGATGACGGGGTTGTTGTCGCGGATCGCCGACTTGAGCAGCCCCTTGGCATCGGCGGGCGTTGCGGGACTCACCACCTTGAGGCCGGGGATGTGCGCCAGCCAGGATTCCCACGCCTGGGAGT
>QHTZ01000031.1 GCA_003221005.1 Gemmatimonadota bacterium | reverse complement strand
CAGACGGTTCTTTCCCACTCACCGTTCATGAACACCGGCGGCGTGTCCGACTACGCCAATTCGTCCATCTACCAGGCTCCGAGCGGGGCGTGGGTCTTCGCCGCGGGCACGATCTCGTGGAGTAGGGGGTTGGAAAACATCTTTCCTGGGGATCAGAGCGCCGACCCAAGGATCCAGCAGACGACCGCGAACGTCCTGAACGCCTTCCTGAACGGCGCGCCGATCGTCCAGAAACTCACCATGTCGGCGCCGGCGAGCGCGACCGCCGGGCAGTCCTTGACCGTAAGGGTCACGGCGGCCAACTCCCAGGGCAACCCGGTTGCCACCTATCGAGGGACCGTCCACTTCAGCAGCAGCGACGGCCAGGCCGTGCTGCCGGCGGACTACATCTTCACCGGCGCGGACGCCGGGGTGCACCAGTTCTCGGTCACCCTCAAGACGGCGGGCAACCAGACGGTAAACGTCGCCGACCTCGCCGACCCAACGCTGGCTGCGACGGTGAGCGTGACGGTGACTGCCGGTCCTGCCGCCACGCTCAGCCTCGCCGCTCCCTCGAGCGCGAAGGCGACCACGGCCTTCAACGTCACCGTGACCCTGCGCGACCAGTTCGGGAACGTGGCCACCGGCTACCGTGGCAGCGTCCATTTCACCTCCACCGATGTCGTCGCCCAGACGCTGGGCGACCTTCCCGCCGACTACACCTTCACCAGCGGGGATGCGGGGACCCACACCTTCTCCGTCACCCTGGTCACGGTGGGCAATCAGACCATCACGGTCGCGGACATGGCGAACAGCACCCTGAACGCCACCAGCCCGCCGATCGCAGTCAGCCTGCTCTAGTCGGAATGGTTGGCATGCATTCGACCAGGATTCCCGCGATCCGAGTGCGCTTCGCTTCGTTTCTGATCTCCGCCCTGTTCGTCCTGTCGCTGTTCGGCGCTGCCGTGCCGGGCCTGGTGCGACCGGCGCGAGCGGCCGGCAATCCGATCGTCACCGAGAACCAGCAGCCCGGCGACGCCGCCTGGCAGCTCGGGTCTCTCGTTTCCGACGACGCGACCGGGCAGATCAAGGGCTACGCCTCGGCGACCAGCGTCAGTCAGAACCAGAGCATCACCTTCTACGTCACCACCAACCCCGCGCAGACGTACTCGATCGACTTCTTTCGCATGGGTTGGTATGGAGGCCTCGGCGCTCGCCTTCGTCTCCACGTCGGGCCGCTCGACGGAGTGACCCAGCCATCCTGTCCGACTGATCCCACCACAGGCATGATCGCCTGCGCGTGGACAGCGAGCTACACCCTCGGCGTTCCGGGTGACTGGACCAGCGGGATCTACCTCGGCCTGCTGACCAATGCGCACGGCTACCAGAACTACATGATCTTCGTGGTCAAGGACGGGCGTCCTGCTGCCTTCCTCTACCAGGAGAGTGTCACGACGGGCGAGGCCTACAACAACTATCCGGACGACCGCGTCACCGGAAAGAGCCTGTATGAGTACAACAGCTACGGAGCCAACACGGTCGCGGGAGACCAACGAGCGGTCAAGGTGTCGTTCGACCGCCCGTACACCTCGTATGGCGCGGCCTTGTTCCTCGACTGGGAGGTCTACCTTGTCCGCTGGCTCGAACGCAACGGCTATGACGTCACCTACTCGACTGACGTCGACACGCATGCCGACGGCGCCGCGCTGCTGAACAGCAAGGCTTTCATCTCCAGCGGTCATGACGAGTACTGGTCGATGGAGATGTTCAACGCGGCAAGGTCGGCTCGGGACGCGGGCACCAACCTGGCGTTCTTCGGCGCCGACACCGCCTTCTGGCAGGTACGGTTCGAGTCCTCCGCCGCCGGCATCCCGAATCGGGTCATGGTTTGCTACAAGGACGCAGCCATCGACCCGGTCCAGGGGCCGACCACCACGGTGGCCTTTCGCGACCCGCCGGTGAATCAGCCCGAACAGACTCTGGTCGGCGTTCAGTTCACGAACATGGTCGATTACGGCAACAACGTGCGCTACGTGGTGACCAACAGCTCTAACTGGGTCTACGCAGGCACGGGTTTCCAGGATGGCGATTCGGTGCCTGGCATCGTCGGGTACGAGATGGATCGCCTGATGTCGAACTATCCGCCGCCGCCGAACACGAGCTACACACTCCTCTCCCACTCGCCATACACCAGCAGCGGCGGCGTGTCCGATTATGCCAACTCGTCGATCTATCAGGCTCCGAGCGGGGCGTGGGTCTTCGCGGCCGGTTCCATCTCGTGGAACTGGGGCCTGGATGACTTCAACTACACGCTCGCCGACCCAAGGATCCAGCGCGTAACGGCGAACGTCCTGAACGCCTTCCTGAACGGCACGCCGATCGTCCAGAAACTCACGATGTCAGCGCCGGCGAGCGCGACCGCCGGGCAGTCCTTCGCCGTGAGGGTCACGGCCGCCAACTCCCAGGGCAACCCGGTGGCCACCTATCGGGGGACTGTCCACTTCAGCAGCAGCGACGGCCAGGCCGTGCTGCCGGCGGACTACACCTTCACCACCGCGGACGCCGGGGTGCACCAGTTCTCGTTCACCCTGAAGGCGGCGGGCAACCAGACGGTAAACGTCGTGGACCTCGCCGACCCAACTCTGGCTGCGACGGTGAGCGTGACGGTGACCGGTGGCCCTGCCGCCACGCTCATCCTCAACACCCCGTCGGAGGCGAAGGCGACCCAGGCCTTCAACGTCACCGTGACCCTGCGCGACCAGTTCGGGAACGTGGCCACCGGATTCCGTGGCACCGTCCACTTCACCTCCACCGACGTCGTCGCCCAGACGCTGGGCGACCTTCCCGCCGACTACACCTTCACCAGCGGTGATGGGGGAATCCACACCTTCTCCGTCACCCTGGTCACTGTGGGCAATCAGACCATCACCGTCGCGGACACGGCGAACACCGCGCTCCGGGCCACGAGCGTGCCAATAACGGTCAGCGCGCTGTAGAAACCGGCGCGTTCTGCCAGAACGTCCAGGCACCGTCCCGAACGTAGTAGAAGGACACTGCGGGCCTGACGGCGTCGCCGTTGGCGTCGAACGTGTACGTGCCCGTAATCCCGTTGAAATCAGTCGTGGCGGCGACGGCTCTCAACACCTGCTCGCGAGTTGGGATCTTGCCGTTGTTGACCTGAATCGCATGATCGATCGCGGCGATCAGGATTTGCGCGCAGTCGTACGCCGCCGAGTTGTACGCGTCGTAGATCTTGCCTCGCACCAGGCCCTTGAGTCCGGCCGGAACGGATTGCGGTTCTCGCGCGGACACCGTAGCGATGAGATGCTCATCGGCTTTCTGTCCGGCGTCCGTGATGCAGGTCGGGTCCAGGATCCCATCGCCGGAGATGAAGTAGGCGTCGTCGGGAAAGATGCCGCTCATCGCGCCTCGCACGCGACACGCGCCGAGATCGGAAAGACCGCCGACAAAGAGAGCCTCCGCGCCCGCCGCTTGAGCCTGGCGAAGCAGCGGTGCGTAGCTGGGATCTGTGTCCGAGAACGAACCGCTGAAGACCGCCTGCGCGCCCAGGGCAGCAAACTCACTCTTGAACGCATTGCTCAGGTCGCGGCCGTAGCCGGTTCTGTCTCGCAGCACGGCGAACCGCCCGATGCCGAGCTTATCGACAGCAAAATCGGCGGCGGTTCGCGCGGCAACAGTGTTTCGGGCCGCGATCCGGAAAAAGTTGGTCGCCACGGCCGGTGCCGTCGCCCCCTGCAGGCAGGCCTTTGGCCGCGCCGTAAGACAGTCGGCCGTCGCCGAAGGGCTGATCATCACCAGGTCGTCGTGGCCCGCGATCGGCAGCAGAAGTGAGGCGATCGAGCTGTTCCACGGGCCGACGATGCCAAGGACTCGATGATCCGCGATCGCCGAACTGGCGTTTTGAAGGGCTCGATCCTGGTCGAAGCGGCCGGCCAGGTTGTCATCCAGCGACAGATACGCGAGCCGA
>QHTZ01000061.1 GCA_003221005.1 Gemmatimonadota bacterium | reverse complement strand
GGAGCGACAGCATGATCGCGAGCGGTTGCAGGAAGCTCCCGAACTGCGACGCCTGAATCAGGTAGATGAACACGACCGCCAGCGTCAACGACTCGAGAATATATCCCACCGTCTCGACGAAGTCCTTCTGCTCGCCCCCCTGCTCGAACCGGTAGCCCGGCGGCAGCTGCAGCTTCGCAAGGCGCGTCTGGATGTCGCGCGTGACGTCCGTGAGGGGTCGGCCCTGATAGTTCCCCTCGATCGTCGCCACCCGCTCCAAGTCGAGCCGCTTGATCTCGTTCGGGGCCCCCGAGAGCCGCACCGCGGCCACCTGCCCCAGGGGCACCATCACCGGCGTCCCCGTTTTCCGGTCCGTCTGAGTCGACGCGAGGGGGATGGCCGCGACGTTGGTCTCGGTTTGCCGCGCCTCGGGGGCGAGGCGCACCACGACGTCGTGCGCGAGCCCCGTTGCGTCTTCCCATGTGCCCGCCTTCTGGCCGGCGAGTACCGGGCGCAGGGCGTCCCCCACGGCGCCTACGGACAGCCCGACCTGGGCTGCGAGGTCGCGATTCACGTCCACGACGAGCTCAGGCTTCCGCCCCTCGAGCGACGAGTGCAGCTCGACGAGTCCCGGGACGTCCCGCACGGCGGCGATGGCCCGGTCGGACATCTGCTGCAAGCGCACCAGCTCTGGTCCCTCGAGGTTCAGCTCGATCGGCGCGCGGCTGCCGCCGGCCGCGCCGATCTGCACGATCCGGGCGGTCACGCCCTGGAACTGCGGCAGCACCTTCCGCAGGTCCGCCTCGAGCTGCTGTTGGCTGCGCTGCCGCGCGCTCTTGGGCGTGAGCTTCACGTAGATCTGACCCTTGTTGACGGCGTTGTTCTGCTGCGCGCCGCCGATCGTCGTATACGTGAGCTCGACCTCGGATTGCGAATTCAGGTAGCGCGCGATCTCGAGGCCCTTGGCCGATGTATACGCGACCGAGGAGCCCACCGGTGTCTCCAGGGACAACGCCGTCTGCTCGTTGTCGGAGTTCGGCATGAACTGCCCGCCCACGAGTCCGAGTCCGAACAGGCTCATGGCCGCGACGAATGCGGCGACGGCAATGCCCATCGTGGCGAGGCGATGGTCGAGCGCCCACGCGATCACGCCGCGGTAGCGCTGCCCCAGCCCGTGGAACGAGTTGTTGAACCGCTCCAGCGCGCGCCCAATCCGTCCGCGCGGCGCCCCGCCCTCGGCCTGGGGATCGTACCACAGCGACGACAGCATCGGGTCGAGCGTGAACGAGACGAACAGCGACACCAGCACCGCGAATCCGACCGTGATCCCGAACGGGAAGAAGAACCGGCCCACGATGCCCTTCATGAACGCCACCGGGATGAACACCGCGATCACGGACGCCGTCGTCGCGAGCACCGCGAACCCGATCTCGGCGGTCCCGTTGCGGGCCGCCGTGTAGTGATCTTCGCCCCGCTCCACGTGGCGCACGATGTTCTCCCGTACCACGATCGCGTCGTCGATCAGGATGCCGATCGCGAGCGACAGGGCCATCAGCGTCATGACGTTGAGCGTGAACCCGAACGCGTAGATCGCCAGGAACGCGGCGATCACGGACACCGGGAGCGTCAGCCCCGTGATCACCGTCGAACGCCAGGAGTTCAGGAACAGGAAGACGATGAACACCGTGAGCGCCGCTCCTTCGAGCAGCGTCTTCTGGACGTCATCCACCGAGTTGCGGATCCAGGTCGAGTTGTCCTGGACGGTCACGAGCGACACGCCGCTCGCGAGGGAGCGGTTCAGCTCGCCGATGACCCGCTTCACGCCGTCGGTGACCTCGACGGTGTTCGCACCCGAAGTCTTCCGGACCTCGAGCGCCACCGCGCGCTCGCCGTTCACGTACGCGGCGTCGCGCTCTTCTTCCTGCGCATCCTCGATCCGGGCGACCTGCCCTAGCCGGACGGGGATCCCGTTCCGCGTCGTGACGATGAGCCTCGTGAAGTCTTGCGGATCGCGCAGCTTGCCGGCGACGCGCACCAGGTTCTCGGCGTTGCCCTGCTCCACGCGGCCCGCCGGGACGTCACCCGTCTCGCGCGCGACTGCGCTCGTGACCATGTCGGGCGACACGCCCACCGCGTGCAGGCGGTCGGGGAGCAGCAGCACGTGGATCTCGCGCTTCAAGCCACCCACGAGCGTCACGCTCCCGACGCCGGAAATATTCTCGATGCGCCGGCTCACCACCTCGTCGGCGAGGCGGGTGAGATCACGCAGCGCCCACCCCTGGCCGCGCACCGAGAGCACGAAGATCGGCTGGTCGGACGGGTTGGCCCGAGAGATCACGGGCGGGTCGATGTCCTTCGGGAGATCCTGGCGGATCGCGTCGATCTTGGCGCGCACATCGGCCTGCGCGTTCATGATCTTCGTGCCGAGGTTGAACTGCACGATGATGGTTGAGAACCCCTCGGTCGAGGTGGATTGGATCTGCTTCAGGCCTTCGACCGTATTGACCTGCTCCTCGATCTTCTTGGTGACCTCGCGCTCCACCGACTCCGGGCTTGCCCCGATGTAGCGCGTCTGGATCACGAGGAACGGGAACTCGACGTCCGGGAACTGGTCGATGCCCAGGCGTCGGTAGGAAAACAGCCCGAGGACCACGAGTGCCATAATCATCATCGTGGCGAGCACCGGGCGCTTGATAGAGAGGTCGCTCAGGAACACGGCTCAGCCCTCCCCGCCGGCGATCGTCACCATTTGTCCCGGCTCGAGCCCGCTCGCGGGTCCGAGGACGACGGTCTCCCCGCCCTGCAAGCCGGCCGTGATCTCGACGAGCGACGCCTGTTCGTCCGTCGCGCCGGTCGTAACGTCGCGGCGCGCGAAACGCCCGCCCTCGACGACGAGCACGTATGCCTTGCCGGCCGCGTCGCGGCGCACCGCCGCCTGGGGCACAGCCACGCCACCCTTCACTTGCCGCAGCACCACGCGCCCGGAGGCGAACAGCCCGCCCATGAGCCGCCCACCGTGGTTCGGCACCGTGACGTACAGCTTCAGCTGGCGCGTCGCAGGATCCACGGTTGCGTTCACGCGCGACACCCGGCCGCCGAGTCCGGCGTCGGCTGCCCCGGTGACCACCAGGACCACGGGAGCGCCCACGCGCACGTCGGCGGCGTACTCGCTCGGGACTGTGGCTGCGAATTCGAGCTCGGACGTGTTGACGAGCTGGAACAGCAGATCGCCGTCCTTCACGCGATCACCCGAGTCTACCGCGCGCTGGCTGATCACGCCGCTCGCGGGCGCTCGTACGGTCGATTCGTCGAGCTTCTTCCTTGCCTGGGCCTCGGCTGCCTCGGCGGCCCGCAGGCTCACTTCGGCGTTTTCGACGTCCCGCTGCGACACCGCGCCTTCCTTGAACAGGCTCTGCATGCGCTCGTAGTCCGAAGCCGCCAGGCGTCGCTGTGCCTCGGCGGAGAGCGCGGCCGGCTCGGCGGCGCTGGTCCGGAAGCGTGCCAGCGCCTGCCCCTGGCGCACCGCCTGCCCTTCCTTGACCAGCACTTCCTCGACCACCTCGGGGATGGGCGACGCAATGCGGATCACGAGCGCGGGCTCGAGGGTGCCGGACACCGGCACGCCCGCGATCAGGTCAGTGCGGGTCGCCCGGGCGACGTCGCTCGTACCGAGCACGGCGACGTGGGCCGAGTCCGCTGGTGCGCGCGTGGCCGCCCGGGCCCGCTGGCTGTGCCGGGCCGCCACCAGGCCGATGAGGACGACGCCCGCAAGCGCGCCTCCGATCAGATATCGCTTCATGGCTGTGCTTCCTTCAGGTTGGAGATCTCTGCCACCCGTTCGATCGGCTGCTGGACGACCGGGACCGGCCGCCCCAGCGCGCGCTCGAGCTGCGCCAGCGCCACGAGATAGTCCCGCGTCGCCTGCACTTCGTTCACTTCCGACTGTTGCGCGGCCACCCGCGCGTCCGATACGTCGAGCTGCGTGGCCATCCCGTTGGTGTAGCGCACGCCGGCGAGGTACTGCGCCCGGAGCGCCTGTCGCACCGTCTCCCGCCGCGCCGCGAGCAGCGCTCGCGCCCGCTCGACCTCTCCTCTCGCCTGAGCAACCTCGAGCTCGACCTGCCGCCGCAGCCCGTCGCGCTGGGCCTCCGCCCTGAGCAGCACCGCGCGCGCCTGCTCGATCGCTCCCGCGGTCTTGAAGCCGAGGAAGATCGGGAACGACAGCCGCACTTCGCCATTCCACCCGCGCAGGAAGCGGGCACCGAACGGCGATACGTCGGTGGGGAACGCCTGCTCGTTGTACGTGGTCGTCACTGAGAGCGTGGGCCAGCGATCCGCCCGCGCCACCTTCAGAAGCTGCTCGTATTCCCGCACGGTGGCGTCCGCGGCGGCAAGGCCCGGTCGCTGGGGCGGGCCCACCGAGTCGGCCGCGAGGACCGGTATCGTGGCGCCCGGCGAGTCGAGCGCGCTCGCGAGCACGAGCGGCTGGTCCGCGGGAATGTTGACGAGCCGCTTCAGCTCGAGCAGCGCCACGTCGTAGCCGTTCCGCGCCTGGACGACGGGGGGCTCCTGGTTTGCCGCGTCGACCTGCGCGCGCAGCAGGTCGTACTCGGCCCGCGTACCCGCCTGCCGGTACAGCTGCACCTCGCGCAGGTGTTGGCGCGCCTGGGCAAGGTTCTCAACCGCGATCGCGAGCAGCCGGCTCTGCAGCGCCGCGTTCCAGTAGGCCTGCTTCACCCGGAACGTGACGTCCGCCGCCGTTTCGTCCTGCTGTAACGAGGCGGCCTGCCGGAACGACTTTGCGGCCGCGACGCCGGCGCCCACCTTGCCGCCGGACCAGAGGAGCTGCGTCGCCTGGAGTTGCACGTTCCAGGCGTTGGGCGCGCCGAAGGGGGTGTTCTGAAACAGCTTGGCGAGCGAGTCCGACCCGCCGATCCCCTGGTAGATCGAGGCGAACTGCCGTGTGTACACGAGCGAACCCGTGACCTCGGGAAGCGCTCCTGAAAAGGCCTGGCGTACCTGGCCATTCGCCTCCAGCACGCTCGCGCGGGCGAGCCGCATGTCAACGCTCTGCTCTAAGGCGCGCTGCACCGCCTGATCCAGCGTCAGCCGCACGGTGTCGGTGGTCGGGGCTGCCTGTGCCTGCACGCCACGCGCGACCAACGCCAGGACTATGGGCATCATCAACCTGCGCATGTCACTTGCCTCCGCGCGGCGCGAGACCCTCGATCGCGAGAGTCAGCCGCCGGCGCAGTTCTTTTCTCAGAGGGAAGGGGGACTTCGGAGACGCGACGTACTCGAGAATCGTCCCCTGATGGACACACTGAATCACGCACGCGAGCCGCTCGGCGTCCTCGTCGGCACGCAGTTCGCCGTTCGCTTGCAGCTTCTCGACGAGGCGTATCGCTAAGTCGTCCCACCGCTGACACATCTCGTCCGTGCCTGTGTGTTGGTTGCGCATCCACTCGTCCATGACGTAGCGAGCGAGCGCCGGTTCATCTTCGTAGAAGGCGGCGAGCTCCGAGAACATCGCGATGAGCTGCGGACCGACGCGCCCGGGCTTTGCGAGGATGGCCGTCGAGTCCTCCTCGGCCTGAGCGAACCAGTCCTCGCCGAGGTAGCCGAAAACGGCTTCTTTGTGGGGGAAGTAGTTGAAGAACGTGCCCTTCGCGACGTCCGCCTTGTCGCAGATCTCCTCCACTGTGGTCGCGTCCACCCCCTTGTGCTTGAACAGGGCGAACGCGGCCTTGAAGATCCGCTCCTTGGTTTCTTCCTTCTTGCGTTCGCGACGGGAAACTTCAGGCTCTGCGGTCATATAACACCCGTATGTGGTACAATAATGACTTTGGTCATATTTGGAGTGAGAACATTATTGCACTGACTCTAATACGTCAAGGGGGTGGTGCAGGTTTCAGCGAGGGCCTTGCCCGGTCTTCAGTGACCGCTTGCCCGTTCGAGCGCTTTGAAGTAGGCCCGGATGCGAGCGGCGTTCGCCCCCACGTCGCTCTTGCCCACGCGGGACTTGGACCGCATATCCACCGTCGCGCTGTCCGCCCCGCCCCCGCCCCCGCGCGCCGTGACGCGAATGACCACGTCGTCCTGGAAGCCGAACCAGCGGGTCGTGGCGGTCGCCTCGATGCGCCCGGCGGCGCTATCCGCGCCGGTCACGACCCACGCCGGCATCCCGGCGGCGGTCTCGCGGGCGAGCGCAAAGGCGCGGCCCGCCCCGACCGGGAGCACCAGCGAGGCGAGATCCGGGTAACCCCGGCGCACTGAATCCGCGAAGGCGGGGGGATACGTCAGGTCCTTCCCTTTCCAGAACTCGTTCTGCGCCGCCGTGACGAATGCGGGGGGCTGCTGGAGGTCGGTGGAGATGTCATTGATGGGCGGGACGGAGCGTGCCAGCCGATACTGGTGCAGAAACAGCAGCCCCGGCACCAACCCCACGACGATCCCCAAGCCCGCCGGTACGGCTCCCGGCGCGCGACCCGCGCGCGCCAGCAGGAAGCCGACAAGTGCCAGCGCGCACCCCACCGCTGCGACGATCCCCCCGTACGCGAACAGATAACGCAGCGCCACCCGCAGCCCCCACCAGCCATGGCCGTATCCGAACCCAGCGAGGAATTCCATCACCAGTCCCGTCACGGCGAGCGCGCAGCCTGCCCACGCGACCGCTGCGATCGCAACCCGCCCATGCGGCGTCGTCTCCATGCGTACCTCCTGACTCACCTCGCGCTGAGAGGCCTCAGAACGCGATTGCCCGACGGAACGACAGTGCCCAGTGCCGCCCCGAAAAACCCGCGCCGAACCGCCATCCCACGGCGAGTTCCTCGACGTCGCCGCGCACGGCCCGCGTCGGCCCGAGCCGCAGCGCGATGCCGACGTCGCCGCCCGTCCGCATCGGCTCGTCATCATACCACGCGCCGCCCCAGTCGAAGAAGGGCGCGAAGCCGAGCCCCACGAGGCTCCCCAGCTCGTCCACGGCCAGCACGCGATCTTCGACCGCCAGCCACACGGTCCGCGTCCCGGTGAAGGCGTGGGCGCCGAACAGTCGCGGGCCGGTCTGGTCGGCCCAGGGGTCGAAATAGACGCCGGGCTTGGGCCGCCGCAGCACGCCTCCCTCGAGGTGAACGATGAGGGTCTGCCAGGCGAAGTTCTGGCTCGCGATCGTCACGCCACCGCGTGCCCGGGCGGAGTCCATGCTCGTACCGTTGTAGACACCGTTCGCCAACCCCCGCAGCACGACAAACCCGCCCGGCCACAGCGAGCTCACCTGCGCTGACGCCTCGGCCCCGACGCCCGCCCGGCCCGCGGGATACCCCCACGCCCGTGGCGCCGCCCACACCCCGACGCGCAGCGCGTGCGAGAGGTTCACGTCCTCCCGCCGTGCATACGTGTTGAATCGCTGCAGCACGTGAAAGCGGGGGTGGGCGATCTCGATGCCGGCGCCCACCGCCCCGAACAGGGATCGCGGTACCACCGTCGCCGACTCGGGCGCGAAGTCCTCGCGCCTCCACACCGCGTTCGCCCACAGCCGCACGTACCCGTGGCTGGTTGCCCCCAACCCGATGCCGCCTCCCACGGTGAAGCGCAGCGCGTGGCGCTCGGTGCTGTCGACCAACAGCTCGCCCAGCGCACCGTGGCGGAAGGTGAGCACCCGGTTCGACGCGGCCTCCCCGCCCGTCGTGAGCGAGCGCCGGGCCGACGCCTCGTAGAAGGGCAGGCCGAGGAACCACGACCCGCGCTGGCCGTCTGAGAAGTCCTGGTACAGACCGAAGAGGCGGGGTCGCCGCCCGATGAAATGCGGGTTGAGGTAGGCGAACGATGACGTGCTGCGATCGGGTGTCTTGGTGTACAGCGCCGTGAGGGACGTCGCGGTCCCGAGCAGATTCTCCTCCTCGATCCCCGTTGACCAGGTTACGTCCCCGCCCACGCTGGAGAAGTTGAACTGCGGCTTGGTGCTCCATCCGTCCGCCGTGACGACCCGCAGCGCCAGGCGCCCGCCGACGCGAACCGTGTCCACCGCCACGTCCCGGAAGACGTTCAGGTTGCGCAACGCGCGCCCGCTCTCCACGGCACGCGCCGAGTCGAAGAGGTCACCCTGGTTGAGGAACAACGTGCGGCGGATGACGGAAGCGTGGGTGCGCACGTGGATGGCGTTGGCGACGCGCGTCAGCGGGCCGATCAGCCGCTCGGGCTCATCGAAGATGTTGCGGTTGATGACCACGACGGTGTCGATGATCGGGGCGTGAGACTGGGCGGCGAGGCGCCCGGCCCACGCCGCGAGGACAACCGCCCCGAGGACGAGACCGACTGCGTTACTTGATGGCGTCAATGCGTTGGTGCAGCGAATACGTCGCGTGGCGTGCGGGATCGTTCCACTCCGTAAGATACACCGTCGCATCGATCCGGCCCGTGAGCTGCCGCAACCCTCGCGTCGCCAGCCGGAAGCTGCCCCGGATCGAATCCTCCCGCAGGGGCCGGCACAGGCAGGTGACCGTCGCGTGCGCGGGAATCACCCCGGGCGGCGCGCCGACCGCGTATGACACGCCAGGTCGGAGGTCGCGCACCCGCCCGAGCTCGAGTCCTAGAGCGAGCGCGTACTCATCGCCGACGGCCGCCGTCGGATTGAACTCGTAGCGGGCGAGCACCACATCACCCCCCGCGCCCCCCACCCCTCCCACCCCGCCCGTATCGATCCGCAGGCGGACCAACGTGACGCGGGGATCGAGCTCGACGACGAGACGCCCGCGCCATTCCCAACGCCCCAGCGTCTGGACGCCCGTGGTGTCGCCGGCGCGAGAGACTCCGTCACACGCACACAGCCCCAACCCGGCGACGAGGCACAGCGTCCGCGTGCGCGTCAGCCGTCGAGCGCCTCGACGAAGTGCCACAACTCCACGGCCGAAAATTCGCCGAACCGCTCCTGGATGTCTCGCTCAGTCGGCTCCAGGAAGATCCACGAGGTCACCCGATGCCGGTCGCCGCTGACGAAATGCACCCGCCCCCGCGCCGCGTTCAGCTCCCCGTCGGGCTGGGTTTCGACGAACACCTCCCACCGCTGGTCGCCTCGCTTCAGCTCGCCCATGTGCTTGGCCCGCTCCTGACCTGGAAAGGGGGCGCTCATCGGACCGGGCGGCTTGGGGCGCAACTGGCGAGAGTTCGCAGCATCAGTCGATACACTACGCTGCCGCCCACAATCCTGCCAGTTAGATTCCCGCACCGATGGCGACACACTCCCCGGCAGCGCAGCGCACGATCCACGTGGCCCACAGCCCCGACGCCGACGACGCCTTCATGTTCTGGCCGCTCGCCTCGGGGAAGATCGACACGGGCTCCCGGCGCTACGTCCACGAGCTCTCGGACATCGAGACCTTGAACCGGCGTGCCCTGCGCGGGGAGCTCGAAGTGAGTGCAGTCTCGCTCCACGCCTACGCCTATCTCGCGGAGCGCTATGCGCTGCTGGCGCACGGAGCGAGCATCGGGGACCGGTACGGGCCACGCCTCGTCGCGCGTGAGCGGCCGCCCGCGGACCCGCGGGCCGCGCTCGCCGGCCGCCGTGTAGCGGTCCCGGGAGAGCTGACGACCGCATTCCTCGTGCTACGCCTGCTGCAACCTGCGGTCGCGTACGTGGTCGTCCCGTTCGACGAGATCGAGGATTACGTCGCCGCCGGAAAAGCCGACGCCGGACTGCTCATTCACGAAGGTCAACTGACCCATTCCGACCGCGGGCTCGAGCTGTGGGTGGACCTGGGCGAGTGGTGGCACCGCGAGACCGGCCTCCCGCTGCCCCTGGGCGGCAACGTGGTGCGAAGGGATCTCGGGGCCCCGCTGATGCGGGAGATCGCGCGGGACTTGAAGGCGAGCATCGAGTACGCCCTGGCGCACCGGGCTGAAGCGCTCGCCCACGCGCGCCAGTTCAGCCGCGGGCTCGACGCCGCGCGGACGGACCAGTTCGTGGAGATGTACGTGAACGCCTTCACGGTGGACTACGGAGCTGTGGGCCGGCGCGCGGTGGCCGAGCTGCTCCGCCGGGGCGCGGCGGCCGGGTTCCTCCCCCGACCCGTCGATCTCACGTTCGTGGGCGGCGATGGCTGATACGCTGGCGCGACCCAGCGGGGAGCGCCATGTTTGGCCCCACCTGCCCGCCCGATTCGCAAGGAGCCCCCGTGGCTGAACGCGCTGGTCCCGTCGCCGTGCTGGTCGTAGACGACGAAGAGCCGATCCGCAACGCCCTCAAGAAGTTCCTGACCCAGCAGCAGTTCGAGGTGTACGCTGCCGCGTCGGGGGACGAGGCGCTCAATCAGCTGAGACGCCACAAGATCGGCCTGATGCTCTGCGACATCCGCATGCCGGGCACCAGCGGCGTGGACCTCGTTCCCCAGGCGCTCGAAATCGAGCCCGACCTCGCGATCCTGATGCTGACCGCGGTGAACGACGCGACGAGCGCCGCCCTCTGCATGCAGCGCGGCGCCATGGACTACCTCACCAAGCCGATCGAGCTCGCCGACCTGGGCCGGGCGGTGCAGCGCGCCCTGAAGCGCCGTGACATGCTGTTGGAGAGCCGCGAGCTGAACACCTGGCTCAAGGAAGAGGTGACCACGCGCACCGCCGAGCTGCACCGCGAGCGCCGCAAGCTCGAGGAGATCTCCGTCGCGACGCTCGAGGCGCTGGTGAACGCGCTCGAGGCGAAGGACCCGTACATGCGCGGGCATTCCGCGCGGGTCGCGGACCTCTCGGCGACGATCGCCGCCCAGCTGGGGCTGGGCGAGGAAGCGGTCGAGCACGTCCGTGTGGCCGGGCGCCTGCACGACGTCGGGAAGATCGGAACGCGGGAGGTGGTGCTGAACAAGCACGGCGCGCTCACCCCCGAGGAGTTTGAGCACGTCAAGCAGCACGTCCTGATCGGCTCGCAGATCCTGGCTCCGCTGCCGCACCTGGAGCACATCATCGCAATGGTGCGCAGCCACCACGAGCGGTGGGACGGCACGGGCTATCCCGACGGCCTGCGCGGGGAGGACGTCCCCCTGGGCGGTCGCATCATCGGCGCGGCCGAGGTCTACGATGCCCTTTGCACCTCGCGGCCCTACCAGGACAAGATGAGCCCCGAGCAGACCGTCGAGCGCATGGCGGACCTCGCCGGCACCGTACTCGATCCCAAGGTCTTCGAGGCGCTCTCCGCGGTCGTCGCGCGGCGACGCACCCTGGTCTTCCTGGACGAGGGCAGCAGCCCCTCCGAATAGCGCTTCCGGCTCGTGCGCGTCGCGGTTACAGGCGCCACTGGGTTCGTGGGCCGACACGTCGTCGATCAGCTATCGCGCCGCGGGCACACCGTTCGGGGCCTGGCGCGCACGGCGCGCGGGGCACGACTGCTCGCGGCGCGCGGCGCAGACGCCGTGCCCGGCGAGCTCGCTGATTCCACGGCGCTCCACACTCTCCTCCGCGGTGCCGACGCGGCGGTGCATCTGGTGGGGATCATCGTGGAGTCGGGCGGGAGCGGCGGCACGTTCGCGGCAGTGCACGCGGACGGGACCCGGCGCGTGCTCGAGGCGGCACGCGACACGGGCGTGCGGCGGATGGTTCACATGAGCGCAGTGGGGGCCAGACCCGACCCGAGTGCCACGCCCTATCATCGCACCAAGTGGCAGGCCGAAGAGTTCGTGCGCAGCTCCGGACTCCGCGCGGCGATCTTCCGGCCGTCCCTCATCAACGGGCCCGAGAACGCTCCGGTTCGCACGCTCGCTCGAGCGCATCGCTGGTCACCGGTCGTGCCCGTCTTTGGCGACGGGCGGTTTCCCACTCAACCCGTCTGGATCGAAGACGTCGCGCTGGCGTTCGCCCTCGCGGTGGAGCGGCCGGACCTCGTCGGCACCTTCGAGCTGGGCGGGCCGGATGTGCTCACGTTCGAAGAATTCGTGCGCGCGATCGGCCGCGCATCGGGCCACCCCCGACCCCTGATTCACGTGCCCCTGGGAGTGGTGCGGCTGGCCGCCCGGCTGAGCAATCCCTTGGGCCGCGCAGCGCCGATCACCAGCGACCAGCTCCGGATGCTGGTGGAAGGGACCGCCACGCCCGGGAACGCGATCGAGTCCGTCTTCGGGATCAAGCCACTATCGTTCGAGGACGGGTTGAGGCGGTTTTTAGGGAAAGGGGGATTAGGGAAAGGGGGAAGGGGGAAAGGGGGAAGGTGAAACCCTTCCCTCTTCCCGCGTCCCTCTTCCCGGTTTCAGAAAAACCAAACCCGGGGCCAAAGACTCCCCGGGTTGGCGGCCGGGCGAAGTGGCCGTCACACTCCGACCGCGGCCTTTATCAGCGACAGTTTCCTACAGTCTCTACGTTCTCTACGTTTGAGGCCCTGTCGGTGTTTCGGGGCCGGTGGCATGAGCCCCTCGACGGTAGTTAGATGCGCACCGGCCTCGAATGGTTGCGCCCCCACCCAGAAGAGCCCTTACCACCGTTTCACCCGCCCCACGCGCGACATCGTGATCGTTGCGGATTGCGACCCTCGTGACAACACAACCCGTGTGTTGGCAAGCCCCCAGCCGAGTCCCCTGGGGTCGAAGGTCACGACGGGGTTAGACACGGTGAGCGTCACCCGATGCTGGTCCGGCCCCGGCCAGCGGGTCGCCGAGACCCAGGCGCGGTCCCCCCCTTCGTCCAAACGGAGAGAGTCGGCGGCAATGGATAGGCGTGCCCGGGTCGCCCGCAGCACCGCGCGGTTCCGAGCCACTGCGAAGGCGGCGGTCATTTCAGACGCCGCCCGCTCCACTGCGATCCGATCCAACAGGTCGCCAAAACTGGGGAGTGTGACGGCCGTCACGAGGGCGACGATGGCCAGCGCCACAACCAACTCCACGACCGTATAGCCCCGTTGCATGGGGCCAATTAGGCGCTCTCCCCGGGACCCGCGGCACCGGAATCACGCGGCGAAAGGCAAGAAACCGCGGAGAATGCGGTCTAACGCGCCTAGACGGAAAGCGCTATGTTGTGTGCCGTTAGCGGCTTGGACATTCGGCACGGTGGCTGCACTTGGGGGGCCGGTTGCCGTCGCTGACCTTGAGGAGAGCTCTGGGCGATGTCCATCGCGCGCGCTGAACTGTCGGTACTACCCCACGCCGTCTTTCTGCACCGCATCTCCGAGCCCGAGGGAAGCAAGCGGCGGGAGTCGCGGCTCGGGCAAGGGGCGTTTCTCGCGTTGCGGCTCATCGACTTGCTCGAGCCCGCACGCGATCCGGTGCCCCCCGATGCCTTCGAGTATCAGTGGGCCGCCACGGATCGCTTCTGCCGCGACCTGCGAGGGATCGCGACGGAAGGGGGTCATCTGCATGGCCTCGTCGCGAGCGCGGCGGCCGCACACCGCCAGAGCGACATCCGCCTCCTCACCCCCGGCTTGTTCGCGTACGCGCATTTCCTGGAAGACGCGCTCCACCTGGAAGAGGCGCTTGATGCGCTGGACACGCTGCGGCGCGTTGCTGGCGGACGCGCTTCGGGGGCCGACGCGGTGGCGTTGTCGCTCCGCGCCGGCCGCGTGAACCGCAAGCTGAACCGGTTCGACGAGGCGGACGCGGCGTATGCAGAGGCGGAGGAGCGGGCAAAGGTAGTAGGGGACCGCCACTCTGAGCTGCTCAGCCGAATCGGCCGGGCGGTCACGGTGCAGGGACGCGGCAACTTCCCGGAGGCGGAGCAGCGTCTCGTGGAGCTGCTCGGGGACGCACGGAAAGCCGGCGAGCGCGCAGTCGAGGCGCACGCCGAGCACAACCTCGCCGCCGTGTTGCAGCACCGCGGCTCACCAGACATGGCCTTGCGGCACGCCTGGCGAGCGTTCGAGCTATTCGAAGACGCCGAAGCGCGGCTACGCGCCCTAGGTGACGTCGGCGTGATGCTGCTGACGCTCGGGGACGCCGTCGCAGCGGAACGCGCGCTAAACGAAGTAATCCGCCGGGCGACGACCCAGGGCCCTGTCACCAACGCGATGATCGAATTGATGCACTGCGCTTCGTATCGGCGCGACCAGGTTGGGTTTGAGCGCATGCGTGCTCGCTGTCACAAGCGCGAGCGGACGATGCCACCGAACATACTGGCCGACTACTATCTGAAAGCCGGCATCGGAGAGGCGCGCTTTGGGCGATTCCGGCGTGGAGAGGCCTCGCTCCGCCGGGCGCTCACGATCGCCGAGGGCGCTGGCCTTCACGCGTTCGTGTTCAAGATCGAGCGGATCATGAAGGGACTCGACGCCGTGCGGGAAGTCTCAGCGTCGCTCGCGCAATTAGTTGCGGAGCCCGCTTAGTACAAGACTCGCGGCCGCCGGGGCGCCCGTCACGAGCCCCCGGCAGACGCGGAGTCGGTGCTGCGGAGCGAGGGCGCCGCGAGAGGGTGTTCGCACTCTCGGACGCACCTCGCGAGTGAGGCTGCCTAGCCGGTCAGGGCGACCTCAGCAGACGTCGGAGCCGTTCGTGTCGCAGGCGTTGACGTGGGGAACCTGCGGGCCGGCGGCGTCGGCACACGCAGCGGCGGTGTACGCGAGCGAAACGAGGAGCAGAGCGACGAGGACGCGAAGCTTGCGGGACATGGGAGCCTCCCTGAACCAGTTTTGAAGGGTGAGTGTGCGCACGTCTCGCTCCAACTTGGTCGGCCGGGAGAGCCTTTTTTAGGGTGTTTTTGCGGCATTGAAGGGCGCTTTTGCGACACTATGCTGATTCTCGCTGCCGTTCCCGACATCCAGCTCCACAAGCTGCGCCGCGCCGCCGCGCCGCGGTTCACCCTGGCGCGCGCGCTCAACTGGGGCGAAGCGCTCGCCACGATCCGCGGCCGACCGGTGGAGCTCGCCGTGGTGGACCCGCTCCTGAACGGAGCGCCCAGCGCTCAGGAGATCGAGCGGCTGCGCGTGCTGTTTCCGTCGCTCCCGCTCATCCTGTACACGAGCCTCTCTCCCGAGACCGCCGCCGTGTTGCTGACGTTGGGCCAGCGCGGCATCCGTCACGTCGTTTTCGCGCGCTACGACGACCACCCGTTGCGGCTGCGCGAGGTGCTGGGCCAGGAGGGGGCGCGCACGGCCTCGCGGCTGTTTCTCGAGCAGCTCGCCGGCGCGCTCGCGCCGCTGCCGAAGGAGCTGCGGTGGGTACTGGAAGAGGCGCTGCAGGCCCCGACGGCGGTGCAGACCGTGGGCCAGGTCGCGGCGCGCGCGCGCGTGGACCGGCGCACCTGCGAGCGCTGGTTCACCCGCATCGGGCTGCCAAGCCCGCGGCACTTCCTGGCGGCAGCGCGGGTGCTCTATGCCCACCGCCTGCTCCAGGACCCAGGGTTCACCGTTGAAGACGTGTCGCAACGCCTCGGCTACTCTCAGGTGAAAACCCTGCAGCAGCACGCCCGCGCGTACCTCGGGTTGACCGCGGGAGAAATGCGCCTCTCGCTCACGCCCGACGAGGCGCTGAGCAGCGTGGTACGACGCTTCGTTCCGCGGCAACGAGTTCGGGCGTCGGTCGTGGCGTCATGACGCCCGGGGCACGGACCGTCCTGATCGTGGACGACGAGGCGCCGCTGCGGCGGGTGCTGGAGCGGTCGCTCACGCGCGAGGGGTACCGCATCCTGAGCACCGGGAGCGCGGAGGCCGCCTACTCCCTGCTCGAATCCGAGCGCGCCGATGCGGTGCTGCTCGACATCCACCTCCCGACGATGTCGGGGCTCGCCCTCTACCTCGCCATGGTGCACCGCTGGCCGCAGCTGGAAGGGCGGATCGCCATCATGACGGGCGACGCGGAAGCCGAGGAAGTGCGCAGCTGGCTAGACCAGAACCGCTGCACCGTCCTGCGGAAGCCGTTCAACCTCCGGGAAATCTCCGTCTGGCTCGAAGGTGTCTGGCGGGTGCGGGAGCGGGAAACGGGCAACGGCTGAGCCATGACCGGGGCTCCCCAGCAGGATCCGTTGCACGTGCTCCGCGAGTACCGCAACCTCGCCCCCTGGAACCTGCGCGACCTCGCCGCCCTCGTCGGCGCCATCCTGGACGCGTCCGCCATCACCCCGATCAACGCTGCCGCCCGCGCGCAGCCGAGCGAGCGCACGATCCGGTTCTACGTGACGAAGGAGCTGGTGAGCCCTCCGGAGGGACGGGGCACTGCCGCCACCTACTCGTACCGGCACTTCCTGCAGCTGCTGTGCATCAAGCTGCGGCAGATGGAAGGGGCGACGCTCGCCCAGATCACGAAGGAGATGCGGGACCAAACCGGGGACGTGCTGGAGCGACGGGCGGCGCAGGTCCTGGGACCCTCGCTGCCCGCCCCGGACCGTTTGCCGCTGCGCAGCCCGGGAGGCCCGCCGCGCGGGCGATCGGGCCGCGCGCTCACCGCGTGGATCGCGCGCGACGCGGTCCGCGACTCCGGGGAGCCGAGCACCTGGCGGCGGATTCCGCTGGGACGCGGCCTCGAGCTGCACGTCGATGCCGCGCACCCGCTCGCGCGCGTCGGGCCGGGCGACGCCAGTCTCGCCGAGGCGCTCCGGCAGGTGATCACGAAACTCCTGCCGCACACGCCGGCGTAGGGAGCGCACACCTCTCCAACCGGGAGTGACCGATGGCGTCCTCGATACTGCTGGTCCTGCTCGTGGTCGTGACGCTGTGGGTGATCGGCGCCTACAACGGCCTCGTATCGCTCAAGAACCAAACCGTGAACGCCTTCAAGCAGATCGACGTACAGCTCAAGCGCCGCCACGACCTGATCCCCAATCTCGTGAACGCCGTGCGGGGCGCGATGAGCTTCGAGAAGGACACGCTGGAGGCCGTCATCCAGGCGCGCAACCAGGCGGTGAAGATCAACGCCGCCGGTCCCGAGGCTGTGAAGCAGATCAGCCAGGCCGAGAACGCCCTCTCGAGCGCGCTCTCACGGCTCATGGTCGTGGTGGAGCAGTACCCGCAGCTCAAAGCCACGGGCAACATCGGCCAGTTGCAGGAAGAGCTCACCTCGACGGAGAACAAGGTCGCGTTCGCGCGCCAGCTCTACAACGACACGGCCACGCAGTACAACACGAAGCAACAGCAGTTCCCGACGACGCTCGTGGCGGGCCTGGCCAAGGCGCAGCCCGCCGATCTGTGGGAGATCGAGGACAAGGCGGAGCGTGGCGTGCCGCAGGTCGATCTCTCGATGAAACCGAAGACGTGAGCGACGAGACCTCCCTCAACCTGTTCCAGCAGCAGGAGCTGAACCGCCGCCGGACCACCTGGCTGCTTGTCGTGTTCGTGCTCTTCTTCGCCTGGCTCGGCTTCGGCGGCGATTACATCTACTCGCTGTACACGGCCCACGCCCCCCCGGCGGCCCAGCATCACGTGTGGTGGTTCGGCTTCGTGATGCTGGCGGTGGGCGCCGGCCTCGCCGCGTACGCCTACCGGACCGGCTCGGAGAAGGTGCTCTGGGCAACGGGGGCCGAGGAGGTCGTGGACCCCAGCGACGACAAGCAGCGGCAGCTCGTGAACGTGGTCGAAGAGATGGCCATCGCCGCGGGCGTGCCGCGCCCCCGCATCTGGATCGTCCCCGACGCCGATCCCAACGCCTTTGCCACGGGCACCGATCCGCTGCACGCTCACGTCGCGGTGACCCAGGGGCTGCTCGATCTCTGCAACCGGGACGAATTGCAGGGAGTGATCGGCCATGAGCTGGGCCACGTTAAGAACCTAGACGTGCGGCTGATGACCACGCTCGCGGCGCTGGTCGGCGCGGTGGTGCTGATGCGCGACGGCACGAACCGCATCTTTTGGGGACGCAGCTCCGGAGGCGGCTCGCGCGGAGGCGGGGGCAGGAAGGGCGAGCTCGGCCCGCTCGTCGTGGTGCTGCTCGTGGTGTGGATCCTCTCCTGGATCCTCGCCCCGATCATCACGCAGCTCCTGGCCATGGCCGTGAGCCGCAAGCGGGAGTACCTCGCGGACGCCATGGGCGCGCAGTTTACGCGCAACCCGCTCGCGCTCGCCAGCGCGCTGCAAAAAATCGAGGCCGCGGACATGCCCACCACGCACATCAAGGGCGGCGCCGCGCACATGTGCATCGCAGACCCCCTCGGCCGCCGCCTCACCGCGCACGAAGGGTTCGTCGCCGACGTGCTCGCGACCCATCCGCCGATGGTCAAGCGCATCGCGATCCTCAAGGGCATGGGATACGCCCAGCTAAAAAAGGAGGGAGGCGCCGTCTCGTGAGAGGGTGGTTCCGCCGCCGCGCCCTCCGCACGGTCCACCAATTCCGCACGCGCCTCGCCCGCTATCAGCTCCAGCAGCGCGGCCACGTCCGAGCGGCGCTGCTCCAAGACCCCGTGGTCACCGCCGCCATCGCGGCGCACGCCCGCACCACCGGTCTTCCCGAAGACCGCGTGCGACTCCAGGTCGACGCGTATATCGCCGAGATCGTCCCGCACTTCAACGTCCTGTCGTATTACCAGATCGGGTACAACCTCGCCAAGCTCCTGATCAACCTGCTCTACAAGGTGAGCGTGGACTACCAGGACGAGGCCGCCCTCGAGCGCATCCCCAAGCAGGACGTCGTGGTCTACCTGATCAATCACCGCTCGAACGCCGACTACGTGGTGGTCGCGTACGTCCTGGCGTACGGCGTGCACGTGAGCTACGCAGTGGGCGAGTGGGCGCGGGCGTGGCCGCTCGAGTACGTGTTCAAGTCGTTCGGCGCCTACTTCGTGCGGCGACGGTTCCGGGAGCCGCTCTATCACGCCGTGCTGGAGCGCTACGTGCGGCTCATTACCCGGAACGGCGTGACCCAGGGAATCTTCCCCGAGGGCGGCCTGACGCGCGACGGACGACTGCGATCGCCGAAGCTCGGCTTGCTCGACTACATCCTCACTACGCTGAACGATCCCACGTTCACCCGCGACATCTGGCTCGTCCCGGTCGCCATCAACTACGATCGGGTGCTGGAAGACCGTTCCCTCATCCGCGAGCTGGTCGACCAGGGACGCCGGCCCGGGCGCATCGCGCAGCTCGCCACCGTGACCGGATACATCACGCGCAACCTCGCGCGGCTCGTCACTGGCCGCCTCAAGCGCTACGGCCGCGCGGCGGTCAACTTCGGGACCCCGCGCTCCGCCCGCGCCTGGCTCGCCACGGCGCCCCCGGGTGTGCTGGCGTGGCCCAAGGAGCGGCGCCTCCCCGAGCTCGAACGCCTTGCCCAGGAAGCCATGACCCGGATCGGCGCGGTCATTCCCGTCACCCCCGTCCCGCTCGCGGCGGCGGCCCTGCTGTCGTTCGGACAGACGATGATCCCCCGCCCTGCCCTGCTCGAGCGCATGGACCAGCTGCGCGACCGGCTGCTCGAGGTGAACGCCAAGGTCGTGCGGGGGGGCGCCCGCATCGAGGACGTGTGGGACCGCGCCTGGCGCATGCTGCGGCTGCGCCGCCTGGTGGTATCCGACGGAGACAGCGTCGTCGTGCTGCCGCGCGCACGGCCGCTGCTCGAGTACTACGCCAATTCGATCGCGCACCTCCTCCCCATCCGCGGGCCGCGAGTACCGTTCCACAAGACGCACGAGCTGGAGACGGAGCTGCCGCAGCTGCGAAAGACGTCGAGGGACGGTGCCTAAGAGAGCCTTCGCACGGCTGCCGCCGCGCGGTCGATCTGTTGGATCACCGTCAGCAGCAGCTCACGCACCACGAACTCGTCTGTCTCCGAGCCCGCAAGCTGCGCAGAGCAGCGGGCGCCACACAGGGCGTCATTCACCTCGGCCAGGGTCGCCTCCCGGTGCCACCTCTCTCACGCCGCTCCATGACGCCTTACCGTTTCGTGCCCCACACCGCCGACATCGCGGTCGAGCTCGTGGCGCCCGACGAAGCCGGCCTGCGCGCGGCGGGGATCGACGCCCTGCGCGAGCTGCTCGTGGGCTCGAGCGCAGTCCGGGCGCAGCAAGAGCGGCCCATCGAGTCACGCGGGAAGGACGCCGGCGAGCGGCTGGTGCGTTTCCTCGCCGGCGCCCTGTACCTGTACGACGCGGAGCGGTTTGTCCCGGCACGCGCCGGACCGGCGGGGGTGCTGGGCGAGCAGTTCGATCCCACCCGGCACACCGCCGCGCGCGAGGTCAAGGCAGTGACGCACCACGACGCGACGGTCCAGCGGGACGACCAAGGGGGGGGCCTGCGCGCGACGCTCGTGTTCGACGTATGAGTGGGGCGGGGGCGATCCCGCGCGTCGAGCGCGCCGACCGGTACCGCTGGCGCGTGCCCCGCCAGGGCGGGATGCGCACCGAGGGGCTGATCTTCGCCGACGAAGGTCTGATGCGCGATCTCGAGGGGGACCAGGCGGTGCGGCAGGTGGCGAACGTGGCACACCTCCCGGGGATTGTGGGCCCGGCGATCGCCATGCCCGACATCCACTGGGGGTACGGGTTTCCGATCGGGGGGGTGGCCGCGTTCGACGAGGATGAGGGGGTAGTGTCACCGGGGGGCGTGGGCTACGACATCAACTGCGGCGTCCGGCTGCTCGCCACCTCGCTCGGGATCGGCGACGTCCGGCCGCGGCTCAAGGAGCTCGTGGATGCCTTGTACGCAACCATTCCCTCCGGCGTGGGCGCGTCGCGGTCCGATCTACGGCTCCAGCGTCGCGAGCTGAACCAGGTGTTGCGCGAGGGCGCTCGCTGGGCGGTGGCGCAAGGGTACGGACGGGAGGCGGACCTCGACGCGATCGAGGCCAACGGCACACTCCCCGGCGCCGACCCCGAGTGCGTGTCCGAGCGGGCCAAGGAGCGCGGCAAGGACCAGCTGGGCACGGTGGGAAGCGGCAACCACTTTGTCGAGGTCGGGTACGTGGCGGAGCGATTTGACGAGCCCGCAGCCGAGCGGCTCGGGCTCGACGCAGGCATCGTCACGGTCTTGATCCACTCGGGCTCCCGTGGGCTCGGCTATCAGGTGTGCGACGATTATCTCGACACCATGCTCGCCGCCGCGGACACTTACGGCATCGCCCTGCCCGACCCACAGCTCTGCTGCGCGCCGATCGGCTCGCCGGAGGGCCGCCGCTACTGGGGGGCGATGAACGCGGCGGCGAACTACGCGTTTGCCAACCGCCAAATCATGGCGCACTACGCGCGCCGCGCGCTGGTCCGCGTATTCGGCGAGGCCGGTGATCGGACGCACCTCGTGTACGACGTGTGCCACAACATCGCGAAACACGAGACGCACGAGGTGGGCGGGGAAGCGCGGCGGCTGTGTGTGCACCGCAAGGGCGCTACCCGGGCGTTCCCCCCGGGGCATCCCGAGCTCGCGCCTCGGTTCCGCGACCTCGGCCAGCCGGTCCTGATCCCGGGCGACATGGGTCGCTACTCGTACGTGCTCTTGGGCACCGAAGGCGCGTTTCGCGAGACCTTCGGATCCAGCTGCCACGGTGCCGGCCGCCGCCTCAGCCGCCACAAGGCGAAACAGCTCGCTCGACAGCGCAACGTGCCGAAGGAGCTCGAAGCGCAGGGTATTCTCGTACGCGCGGCGACGCGGGCCACGGTGGACGAGGAGATCCCTGAGGCATACAAGGACGTGGCGCGCGTGGTCGATGTGGTGCACGCCGCCGGCATCGGCCGGAAGGTGGCGCAGATCAAACCGGTCGGCGTGATCAAGGGTTGAGGGAAAGCCAAAGCCCCCGGGACGGCGCGATAGGCCGCCCGGGGGCTCTGCATACCGGCTACCCGGAGCCGGGGGATTGCTCCCTCCGTTCTTCGTCCTGTCGCCGCCGGTTGACTGATGCGTCGCTCGGTAGGGCGAACAGGAGCTCCGGCTTCGATCCCCAAGCAGCCTGGCCGGGCCGCAAGGTTCACCGGTATGGGTGCTACGGGTCAGATCGGGTCGCGGACCGACCCTCCGCACTGCTCGCCGAGGCACCGCGTCGGCGAGGACGGGACACGCGACTGGCCCCGTCAATCCGAGCCGGAGAGCCGCTCCCGGATCGCCGGCCGCCTGAGCCCTTGTTTGCGTCGGCGGCCTCCCCGGAATTTCCGCTCGGACCCGCCTTGGAGGCGTAGTCAAGACACGAGGTCTCGACCCTTCCCTTCAAAGCGCGTGGGGTGAATATAGGAGCCGGCCCAAAACGCGCAAGTGCCGATATTTCTTCGGGTTAGCTCACTTTCGTGTGCATCGGCTGTGGACGCTAACCCGCGCCCGGACTGGCCGTTGCGGTGGCCGTCCACACGATGTGGAGTTGTGTATCCACACCGTGCACGTTCCAACATCACTTGATGCCGGCGCGGCGCCCGAACGCGCGCGCCGCGAGGCGATAGCGCTGCACCGCCTCGCCGAGGCGCGCCAAGCGGTAGGGCGCCCAGGCCTTCAGTGAATCGACGCGCGCACCCCACGGGCCGGCGTCGAAATCTCGGCCGCAGCGTACCAATGCGGCGCGCAGCGTCGCGAGGTCGCGGCGCAGCCCAGTCCGGGCCGCGGCCAGGGAGTCGACCGGTGGGGTACCAGCGAGGGCGCCAGCGCACCGCTGGGTCAGCCGCGACGCGCGAGAGATGACGAGGTCGCGCGAGGCGGTGACCAGATCCGCGCGAAACTGCGCGGCGGCTGCCTCCACGGCGCTCAGGGAGTCGCTCAGGGCTCGCAGCGCCGTCGCGTAGCGAGCGCGCGTCGCCGAATCCGGCGCCTGGGCGGCGAGAGCCGCCCACAGCACCAGCAGCGAGTGCACCATGTCAGGCGTCTATGCCGACTTCGTCGTAGCGGTAGGGCTCGTCAGCGTGCGACGGGAGAAACAGGTAGCCGGCGCCTCCAGCGGCGAACCACGCCGCCGCAAGCTGCGTGGAGCCGGACTCCATCGGCTCGCTGAAGAGGGCGCGCAGCCAGCGCCGGATGTGCCGCAGCTCGGGCGCGCGCCGCCCCAGCATGGCGATGACCGCCCCGACGCCCTGGGTGGCGCGTAGGAAATGGGCGATGGCGTGAACGCGCTGAGCGAAGATGTATGCGCGCACGCCGGGCTGATCGTACAGCAGCGTGCCCTCGTACGGATCGGCGGGCGGGGCGTCCATGCGCGGGCCGAAATACATGTACACCCGCTGGTCCCCCTCCTTGCGCTCGATGACGGCGGCCGCAGCGTCGGGGCCGAGGCGGGCGGCGTGGATGAGGTCGCCCTCCGCGAGGATGCCGACGGCCGCAGTCCACTCGATCGCGGCCAGGCCCTGGTCGAGGGGACATCCGGCCGCATCGTCGTACGCGACGAGCCGCGGCGCCTCGCCGGCGCGGAGGAAGAAATGCGCCAGGGCGTCGGCGCGATCTTCAAAAGTGCGGGTCTGGCGCGACGTTGCGGGAACCGTCATAGTGAGAGTATAACATGTTATGCGATGCCTCGCCCTGCTGCTCTGCGTGATCGCCGGCTCGGCCGCTGCGCAGCAGCCGGCGCCACCGCTGCTCCCCGAATCAGCGCGCGCCGAGTCGATACCGTTGTATACGGTGCCTACTCCTGCCCAGGCCCTGTTCATGAATGGGCTCCGCACAGTGGGGCGGGGAATCAACCAGCTAAAGGACGCTGCGAACCGCGTGACGATGGCCGGCCGCGACTCGCTGCGGCGGCGCCGGGCGGACCACCTCCTCGGCGGCCTGTGCGGCGCCGCCCGCGGCTTCATGATAAGGGGCAGAGGAAGAATGCAGGCCACCGCATACGAGGATTCAACCGCGCTCCGGGCGCGCCGCCTCGCCGCGCAGGTCGACACCCTCATTCGCTTCACGCCGAAGTGTGAGGCCGATGCGGTGAAGCAACCCGACTCTACCTTGGCCCGCCTGCTGTACGATCTCCGCGCCTATGAGGCGGCCCTGCGCGACTTCCGAACGGCGATCGGCCTGCCCAACAAGGCGGCATCTCCCACGGTGTCGCAATGATGCTTCGATGCTGGCATGTTGGCGGTGTCGCCCGCAAGCTCCTGAGGGGCGACCGTTTAGGCCGCGAGCGGTATTGACAGGGCCGCCACAGAACCCTACTTTTGCCCCCGGTTCAAGCAATACGTGGCACCGTCACCGGTTTGTCTGCGCACCGCGAGGACCACTGGTCTCGCGGTTTTTGTTTGAGCCCGTCTCTGGTCGCGGTGACCAGCGACGTTCTATTCCGGGGCAGTGCCCCTCAGTTCGGAGTTTGGCACAGTATGGCAAAGGGCAAGGTGAAGTGGTTCAACGACGCGAAGGGCTTTGGCTTTATCGCGCAGGAGTCGGGTCCGGATGTGTTCGTCCACTTCACTGCGATCCAGGCGGAAGGCTTCCGCAGCCTCGCCGAGGGCGATACGGTGGAGTTCGAGGTCGCCCAGGGTCCCAAGGGTTTGCAGGCGCAAAACGTTCGCAAGGTTTGAGCAGTCCCTTCCGTCGGTCGAAGCGGGCCCGGGCGCACCGGGCCCATTTCGTTTTCGGTTCCTATATTTCAACATGACTCGCACGGCTCTGGGCCTGCTCGCGCTGCTCCACACGGTCGCGCTGGCGGCTCAAGCCCCGGCCCCCCTGTACCGCGGGTTCGCGCCGGGGATGGGGTATCGTGAGTTCGCCGCGCGGGCGCGCGCGCTGTCCGACCGGGACATGCTGCGGTGCAACACATCGACTAACACTGCTCGCATCATGGAGTGCGGCGTCGCGATGCGCGACCCGGCCGACAGCGCACGCTTCTACCTGAGCGCTCATTTCATCGACGGCAACGCGGACGTCGTGGCGCTGTACGATTCCGCGGGATTCGGCGACAATCGGGGCGTTCGGTTGGTGGATGCCACCAGGCGGCACCTGACCCGCGTGTACGGGCGGCCTCGGGTCGTCAAGAGGGGCATGTGGGAGTGGCGCTACGGACGGCAGGCGGTGCGCTTCAGCTGGCGGGGCCGCGCCAGCGCGCGTTGGGTGTCGATCACGCTCACCGACTACACTGTGATGGACCGGATCAGCCGGTTCGTGACGCCGGGCGCGCGCCGCAAGTCATAGCCCCGCCCGGGCCAACCGCTCGGCCAGCTCCGCGATCCCCGCACCGTTCACCAGCTGATCCCGCCACCGCGGCGGTATCGCCGTTTCGCCATCTCGAGCACCCAGCAACGCACCCGCCACCGCCGCATTCGTGTCCGTGTCACCGCCGGCTTCGGCGAGGGATATCAGCGCGTCTTCGAGCGAGGGCCGGTGCACGGCGCACCAGAACGCGATTTCAACGCAGTGCACGACGTACCCGGCCTCTCGCGCCACAGTGATCGGCAGCGCGCCCTCCTCCTCCCACGGGACGCGGCGGATGGCTTCGAGGAGCGCCCGCGGCGCGCGGTCCGCGAGGCGGTGCAGGACCTCTTCCACGAAATAGCGGTTGCCGTGCAGCAGCTCACGGGCGGCGAGGTTCACGGCCGCGGCCCCCCACGTACAACGCTCGTCCGCATGCGTGATGGCGGCCTGCTGGGTCGACACGCGGATCAGCTTTTCGACGTTGCCGTGGTAGCGCAGCGCCACCGGAATGCAGCGCATCACGGCGCCGTTGCCTGCCGAGCCGTGGGGGTTTGCAGCGCGAGCGAGGCGGCCGGCCTCGAACGGCTCGCTGCCCTGCTCGATCAATCGCAGCGCGCTCCGCGTGGTCGACCCGATCCCGCGACCGCCCGCGTTCATCCAGCGCACCCAGCGCGCGGCGACGTCGGTGGCGTCGAAATCCCCCTGCGCCAGCAGGGACTCCGCCAGGTCGAGCGTCATGGCCGCGTCGTCGTCGAATGGGGAACCCGCGGGCGGGGGGGCGAGGTCGCGCACGCCGCCGGGGAACGCCTCGCGGATCGCCTCCGGCGTGCCCATACCCTCCGTGGGCACACCGAGCTGGTTGCCGGCCACGAGCCCGAGTAGCGCCGCCCGGGCCCGAGTCACGAGGTCCGCGTCGCGCGCCTCGGAGGCCGTGGTCACTGCTCAGTAGGTCAGCACGACCACGCCGCTCCGCGGCGCTACCCGGGTCGCGAAGTCGCTCCGGTCGGCGTGCGGACCTGCGTACGGGTGGGCGGCGTTGTAGGCGGCCAGCCCCGAGTTGGCAAAGAGGCGGTAATAGCCGATGTGGGACCGCACGGCACCGCGAGGCACCAGACAGTTGCACCGGACAGCGGCCGCGGTGCCGGGATTCACCTCCAGCGTGATATCCGACGGCGTAGTGTTTGTGATGAGGGGCGCGAAGTACCGCTGGCCCTCCGCCTCTGCCGTGAGGTGCCACACGCGGCGCCCTACGGTACGCGGCGGCAGCGTCATCGATCCCTCCATCGGCTCTCCCAACGGTGGGTTTCCGGGCCGCACGAGCCGCCAGCGAACCTGGGCCACGGCGCCAGGCCGGACACGCAGCCGGGCCATGGCGTCCGGAGCCAGCGTGTCCACCGGCCTGCCGTTGCGCAGGATCTCCGCCGGCTCCACGAGTCCGTTGTGCGCCCACACGACCGGCGGCCCGACGTACCCCTGGCGCCCCGCGTACCACAGCCCGAGCGCCCCGACCACGACCCCCGCAAGCCCGCCCCACCCCCACGCGCGCACCTGCAAACGTGTCTCCCGGGACCGCCGCACTTTCCGCTCCAGACTCCCCGCGCCCACGACCCGCGTGGAACCCGACGCCCGGCCCTCCTGGAGGGCCGCAAGCACCTCGTCCGCCGTCTGAAAGCGGTCCTCCGGCTTCTTGGCCAGGCAGCGGAGCACCACGTCCGACAACCAGCGAGGGATCTTGGTGTTCACGTCGCTCGCGACCGGAATCGGGTCGGCCAAGTGCTTGCCGACGATCTCGGCGCTCGACTTGCCATCGTAGGGAGGCGCGCCGGTCACCATCTGGAACAGCATCGCCCCGAAGGCGTACAGGTCGCTCCGCCCGTCCAAGTCCGCTTGCCCGAGGGCCTGCTCCGGACTCATGTACTGGACGGTGCCAACGGTGAACCCGGTCGCGGTCTTGGCGCCGCCGGCGTTCGGGTCGAGCAGCTTCGCGATCCCGAAGTCGACGAGCAGGGCGCGTCCGGTCTTGCCTTCGAGCATCACGTTGTCCGGCTTGATGTCGCGGTGCACCAACCCTTGCGCGTGGGCGTGCGCGAGCGCCTGGAGAATCGGCTCGCAGATCTTGAAGGCGTCGTCGGCGGAAACCATGCCACGGCGCCGCAGCGCGTCGGCGAGCGACTCGCCCTCGACGAACGGCATGACGTAGTAGACCAGGCCTTCGCCGTCGCCGGCGAAATGAATCGCGAGGATGGCGGGATGTTGGAGCCGCGCCAGCGCCTTCGCTTCCTGGCGGAAGCGCGCGATCATCCCCGGCGTCCACGCGATCTCGGGATGCAGGACCTTACAAGCGAGGCGCCGGTCGAGGTCTACGTCCCACAGCTCGTATACCTCCGCGAACCCGCCGCGGCCGACCAGCTTCTTGACCTGGTATTTGGGCCCCAGCGCCCGGGCAAGGCGCTCGACCGTCGGCTGGGCAGTCGGGGGCGCCGTTGGGGTCGGGGCCGCCGCCGCCCGCTCGCTCGAGATCACCGTGGGCGACGGATTGCCGCACGCCGGGCAGAACGCGGAGCCGAGCGGTAGCTCGGCGCGGCACGCGGGACAGTGGAGCGGCGTCGTCACGGCTCCAAAGATTCGCTGCGCATGCCCCAAAGAGCAACAGTCGCGACGACGCGGGAGTTATCTTGGGCCATGCTCGCGGTGCGTTTCGGCGCGGGGCTCGCTCTGGCGTACGTCGTCCTGGTGTTGCTCGGCTGGCTGCTCCAGGACCGCCTCGCGTTCCCGGCGCCGCGTGGCGCCGTGCCGGATCCGCGGACCCTCGGGGTGGGGAACGGGGAACGCGTCGAAGTCGCGCTGTCCGACGGAACGAAGCTGGCGGGCTGGTACCTAGGTCCGACTGTCCTCCACCGACCACCAGCGCCCTCGCCTGGCTTGTTGTGGTTCTACGGCAATGGCGAGAACATCGCGACGATCTGGCCCGTCGTGCGGCACTTCCAGCCCCCGGGGACCGCGCTGCTGGTCGTCGACTACCCCGGATACGGCGGGAGCGAAGGCCGTCGCCGTCCACACGGCGGCGCGTCACCCGGTCGCGGGACTCATCCTCGAATCGCCGTTCACGAGCGCGCGGGACATGGCGCGCCTCCATTACCGGATCTTCCCCCGCCTCTTGCTGCACCTCCGTCTCGACAACGAGACCGAGATCCGCCGCGTCCGCTGTCCAGTGCTGGTGTTCCACGGCACCGCCGACCGCTTGGCGCCGATCGAGATGGGCAGGCGCGTCGCCGCTGCCGCGCCCGGACCAGCGGAGCTCGTCGCGATCGCGGGCGCCGGCCACAACGATACGTACGACGTGGGGGGGACGGTGTACCGGGACAAAGTGTGGGCGTTTGTGCTGAAGGGCGTCCGACCCTAGATCACCGTCACCGGCATGATGCTGTCGCGCTCGGCGTCGAACAGACGCTCGGCATCGTCGAGCGCACGGCGGACCGCCGGCACGTCGGCCTCGCCGAACTTCGTGCTCGGCGCCACGCGGCCGGTCAGCTTGCGCACTGCGACCAGCGCGCGGGTCACCTCGCAGCGATCCACGTCGGCGTCGGTGTGGCCCGTCACCAGGAGCCCTTCGAGCAACGGCAGGCTCCCGGGCTCGCTGAGGACGTAGAGCGACGCGAGGATCTTCGGGCCCAGGAAACGCCGCAACATCTGGTCGCCCCGGATGCGTTCGAACAGCCGGACCAGCACGTTCGCCCGACCGGGGTAGTAGCGCGCCGCTTCCACCGCCGCCGCCACGAAGGCGTGGTGCGCACCCGGCGTGAGGAGATACCGCTCGAACAGCGGCCACGCGCCTGCGGGATGTCGCTCGGCGAGTCCCAGGAACGCGAAGTAGCGCCGGGCGAGCGGCGCCTGCGTATCGGCCACGACGGTGCGTAGACCCGCCACGCCCCAGCGCGCGCCCACCAGGGCCGCCGCCGCGGCGTGCTGCCACCGCTCCACCTCGGGCACACGGAACGTCACCAGGTGGGGCTCGAGAAACCCCCGCGTGCGCTCCAGTACGGCGAGGAGCCGCCGGTCAAGCTGCGCCAGAGGGAGTTCCAGCCGTTCCGCGTCCGCGCGGCGGGCGAGCGCCAGCGCCTCCCATCCTAGCTGGTCGAGGTCGTGCGCCGACCACACGGCCTCAAAGGCCGCCGCATCGCGGGCGCTGAGCAACCTCTCCAGCGCCCCGACGAAGCGACACAGCAGCGGTACGGCGTGCCTTGCCCCTACCTCTGTCATCGTACCCATGTACGAAAAACTACCGCCCGAAGGGCTCGCGGCGAGGGGTGATGCCAGGGCATGCCGTCCCACTTGTCCACACCGCCCTGGAAAACCAGGTGGAAATCTTGTGGGCGGACGTGCATCGCGCACCGCAGGCCCAAGCTGTTGCGCGCGCCAAGGTTAAGTTATTCCACCACTGTGATCGCTCCACACAGACTCGCCGCTTTCGGCGCCGCGCTGTGGCTCGTGGCTTGCTCGACGTCCCGCGAGCCGATCGAGATCGGTCTCGCAGGCCCGTTCTCCCAGTCTCGGGGGACCGCGATGCAGCGGGCCGCGCAGCTCGCCGTCAGCCAGATCAACGCCCGCGGCGGCGTGCGGGGCCGTCGCCTCAAGCTCCGCATTGCCGACGACAGCGCGAGCGAGGACGCGGCGGTACGCGTCGCGCAGGCGCTTTACGACGACCCCGCCGTCGTGGCCGTGGTCGGCCACCTCACGTCGGGCGCGTCGATCGCTGCGGCTCAGGTGTACGGCGCTGCCGGCCACCCCCTCGTGATGATTTCCCCTTCCGCTTCCAGTCCCGAGCTGAGCGGGATCAGCCCCTACATCTTCCGCATTTGCCCCACCGACGTGAGCTACGGGGGGGCCCTGGCGCGGTTCGCCTGGCGAGCGCTCGGTGCGCGCCGTGCCGGCGTCATCTTCGTGAACAACGATTACGGGCGCGGGGTGCGCAACGCCTTCGGGGCCGATTTCGCGCGGCTTGGCGGGACCGTGGTGGAGGCTGATCCCTACGTCTCCAGCACCCCGTCGCTCGAGCCCTACCTGGCGAGGCTGCGGCGCGCCGGGATCGATGTGCTGATGCTCGCCGCCGAGCGGCCGGGCGCCGAGCTGGCGCTCCGCGAGCTGAAGGCGCTCGGCATCCGCTGGCAGTTGGTGGGCGGCGATGCCCTCACCGGGATCGAAGCCGCGGGCCCCCTCGCGGAGGGCGTGTACCTCGCCTCCGCCTATCTCCCGGACCGGCCGGGGGAGCGCAACGCGACATTCGTGGCTGATTACGCCCGAGCGCATCCCGGGGAGCGCCCCGATCATCGCGGCGCCGGGGCCTATGACGCCGTCCTCCTGCTCACCCAGGCGATCGCCGCGGTCGGCCCTGACCGCGCAGCCGTCCGAAACTACCTCGCGGAGGTCGGCCGGGGGGTCGCGGCCTTCGACGGCGTGACCGGCAAGATCGCTTTCGACACGACCGGGAACGTGCCGTCGAAGAGCGTGGTCATCGGGGTGGTGCGGAGTGGCCGGCTGGTGACCGAAGGGAGCCAGTGAGGCCACTCGACACGATCCGCATTCGCATTCTGGGGGGCCTCACGCTGCTCGGCGGCACGGTCGTCTGCATGTCCGTGTTCAGCGCGTACGCCCTGCGGACGGTGCGGCGCTCGGACGCGGCGCAGCTCGAGGCGGTGCGGCGCTCCGGCGACGTCAGCAACGGACTCGTGGCGGGCGTGTTCCAGGAGATCAACGCAGGGCAGCAGTACCTGGCGACACCCTCGGCGGAGCTGCGCTCGCAGTTTCAGGACGCGGCCGACCGCAGCTTCGACTTCTCCCGAGAGCTCGAGCGCGTCCCGGGGCTGACTCTCGAGCAGCGGCTCGCGATCAACCGCATCCGGCAGCTCCATGGCTCGATCGAGGTCGGGTACGCGATGGCTCACGCGTTGCGGGACCTGGGACGCGAGGCCGAGGCGCGCGGGCGCGCGGCCGCGGTGCTCGACCCGGCAGCGGAGCTCACGCGGCTCGTGCGCACGCTGACCGCCGACCTCGCGCAGAAGGCGCGCCGAGCGGAGCAGGGCCTGGCGGCACAGACGGGGCGCTGGGAGGTGTACCTGTACCTTGGCCTCGTCGTGGCCGTCGTCGCGACGGTGCTCGCGGGATACTGGACACTCCAGGCTGTGGAGGGCCCCCTCGGCCGGATCGTCGTCGCGGCGGAGCGGTTCGGGGAAGCCGACCTGCGTCCCGTCACGACCGGCCGCATGCCCCACGAAATCCAGGTTCTCGCGGACGCCATGCGCCAGATGGGCGATCGGCTCCGCGGCATCGTCGCCGACGTGATCGGGGAATCGGACCGGATCGCGGCTTCGGCGGCCGACCTCTCAGCGATCAGCGAGCAGCTTGCCGCTTCGGCGAGCGAGGTCGCGACCGCCATGGTCGACATGTCCAAGGGCGCCCAGGACCAGCGCGGCGAGCTCGACGCCGTCGCCGCGGGTCTCGAACGCCTGCGGCAGGCCACGGCCGAGATGGCGGAGGCGGCAGAGCGCGTCGCGTCGCTCGGGGAGCAGATCCGGACCGTGGCGAACCGGCATCGGGGCGACGTGGCCTCGGCGTCGAGCGTGCTGCTCGACGTGCGCGAGGTCGTCCAGACGACTTCGAAGCAGGTGGCGCAGCTCGCCCAGCAGACGGCTGCGATCGACGACTTCGTGGACCTCATCCGGCGCATCTCGTCGCAGACCAACCTGCTCGCCCTGAACGCGGCGATCGAGGCGGCGCGGGCGGGAGAGCACGGGCGCGGCTTCGCGGTGGTCGCGGAAGAGGTGCGGCAGCTCGCCGACGAGTCGGCTCGCGCCGCCGAGGACGTCACCCACACCACGAACGCGATCCGGGACCAGGTCGAAGACGTCACGGCCACGATGGCGGCGGGCACGGCGAAGGTGCGGGGGATCGAGGACGTGGCGGGCGGGGCCGCCCGCGGCCTGGCGGAGATCGCGGCCGCCGTGGAGCAGGTCGAACAGGCCGCTGCCCGCGTCGCGCAAGTCGCTCAGCAGAACCGCGAGGTCACCGAGCGGCTCCAGGAGCGGGCGCACCAGGCGACTAGCCAGGCGGACGCCCACGCCTCGAGCGCGGAGCAGGTGAGCGCCGCCGCGGAGCAGCAGGGGGCGTCGACCGAGGAGATGGCGGCGACCGCCGGACAACTGGTCCAGGCGGCCGAGAAGCTGCGGGGATTGGTGAAGGGGTTTAGGGTCTGAGCGACAAACTAGGCTACTGGACGATAATCGTCCCGCTCATGAACAGCGCGCCATGAATCGCGCAGTGGTAGAGATACACCCCGGGCGTGGGGAAGTAGACCGTGTACGTCTGGCCGGGCGTCATCGTGCCGCTGTCCCACACGCTCGTGGCTGAGGTCGTCGTGTGGTTCACGTCGTCGTTATTCTGCCAAGTGACAGACTCTCCGCTGCCGATCGTAACGCTGGCGGGGCTGAAGCTAGTCGGCGCCACCATCTTGACGAGAGCGCTCCCGGGCGCCGCCACGACCGATACGTGGGTTGAGTCCTTGAGGTCGCCTACAGAGTCCACAACGTATGCGGCGCCCAGGGCCACGCCCGTAACAACCCCCGTAGGGCTCACCGTGGCGAAGCGAAGGTCGCGCGACGTCCATCCGAACGTGGTGTTGGGAACCGTGTAGCCGTTCCGGTCGAACGCCCTCGCCACGATCTGGCTCTGGCCCAACACGCCGACGGGCAGAAGTGTATCGCCTCGGGGCGTGTTGACGACGCCAGCGACCACCTGATTCACCTGCAGCGTGGCCGATCCGATCACCAGCGAATCGCTCGTGGCAACCGCGTCCCGAGCCAGGATCACTGCCTTCCCGGGACCCGTGACAGTCACGAGCCCGCTGAGCGGGTCGACCTCGGCAAGGTTCGGCGTGGCCGTGAGGTAGCGGATGTTCAGGCCGCTCGTGATCGGGGCGCCGAAGTTGTCGAGCGCCGAGTACCGGAGCTGGATGACGTCGCCCAGCGCCGTGATCACGGTGTCCGCGGGGCTCAGGGTGAGGGTCTTCAGGGCGCGCACGTACAGCCAGGCCGTGTCCGCGATGCCGCCCGCCGTCGCGATGATCCGCGTTGAATCTCCCGCCAAGGCCGTCGCCTGACCCGTCGTGGCGGTCACCGTCGCGATCGACGGGGCGGTCGAGGTCCAGCCGAACGTCGTGTTCACGACGTTTCCAACTGCGTCCTTGGCGATCGCCGTGTACTGGAGCGTGGCGCCGTTCGCGATCGTGTCGACCTTCGGGGTGACGGTCACCGTTTGAATCGTGCCGGCGATCGCGGTCGCCGTGAACGTGACAGGCGAGCCCTGCAGTCCGCCGACCACCGCCTGCACGGCCAATCCTCCGGGCGTCGTGATCGCAGTCGGCGTGACGGCCATGACTGCATAACCTGTGTCATCCGAGACGGAGAACGGTGCCGTCAACGTGGCTGAGCCCGCCGTCACCGTCCACTGCACCGTGGCGCCCTTGAACCC
>QHTZ01000060.1 GCA_003221005.1 Gemmatimonadota bacterium | reverse complement strand
ACCGCAAGTCATACGCCGCGGGATCAGGCCTTAGATGGCCGTCGCGTGCCCGCCACGCTATGAGGTCCGTCGTGCTCCGACGGAACTGGAAGAAGCGGTGATCACCCGAGCCTGGCTAGCTCGTCTGCTGCAAGCCCGCTACAGATGAGTCGTGAGATGCAAGACAGGCGGGTGCGACGGGTACAACCAATGGGCCTGAGTGGAGTTGAACCACTGACCTCACGCTTATCAGGCGTGCGCTCTAACCACCTGAGCTACAGGCCCCCAACAACTTTCGTAAGCTACTAGGCGCAAAGCGCGCCGCAAAGCGTGTCGCCTACCTCGGAACGGAGGGTCCAAATGCCGGCCACGCCTCATCGAGCGCCACTTCACCGGATCCCGCACTGTGCGCGACATCGTGATCGGCATGTCCGACGGCCTCACCGTCCCGTTCGCGCTCGCTGCGGGGCTCTCGGGTGCGGTCGAGTCGACTCGGATCGTCATCACGGCGGGCCTGGCGGAGATCGCCGCCGGGTCGATCGCGATGGGGCTGGGGGCTACGCGATCGGCGGAGTGGCGGCTGCCGCGGCGTTTGCGCTGGCCAACCTGCTCGCGTAACACCTGGACGACCCCTGGTCACCCACCGCATCGTTATCCTCGAGAATTGCGGCCGGTTCGAGACGGCCTGAATCCAGTCGGGATGCATCGACACCTACAGGAGGAGCAACGATGCGCAACGTTGCGGTGCAGTATCCGGCAACGCTTGAGATCGAGTACCCGGACCGCGAGCTCAACCGCCTCACGACCTTCTTCCGCCCGTTCACGGTCATTCCCATCGCCATCATCTTGACACTCGTCGGGGGATCCACCGCCGGCGCCGCGACCCAGAAATATGTCATCGGGTCGGGCGGAATCCTGTTTGTGGCGACCGTGCTCATGCTCCTCTTCCGTCAGAAGTACCCCCGCTGGTGGTTCGACTGGAACATGGCGCTGACGAGGTTCGGCACCCGCGTCTCAGCTTACGTTGCGTTGCTGCGGGACGAGTATCCATCGACAGACGACGAGCAGGCCGTGCACGTCAAGATTCCGTACCCCGACGCGACGCGCGAGTTGAATCCGGGGCTCCCGCTGATCAAGTGGTTCCTGGCAATTCCGCATTACGTCGTCCTGTGTTTCCTCGGCATCGCCGTGTTCTTCTGTGTCATCGTTGCCTGGTTCGCGATCCTGTTCACGGGTCGGTATCCTCGCTCGCTCTTTGACTTCGTCGTCGGCGTGTTGCGCTGGTGGCTCAGGGTGGCGGCGTATGCGTTCCTGCTCACGACCGATCGCTATCCTCCATTCCGCGTCTCGGCTTGATGGATGGCGAAGAGCCAGCCCCCGAACCACAAGCTGCCCGTGAAGCCGCGGAGCGCGGCAGCCATTCGGGTACCCCTATCCGGTCCCGAAAACGCAGGCCAGAATGAGGCATGCGGCGCCTCATGCCCGCCCTCGCGATCGCGCTCGTCGCCTGTCGCGAGATCACCGCCCCGCGTGTCGGTACACCGATCCGGCCACCCTCCGCGTACACGGCATGGTGGTCCCAGGTCGAAGCTTGTAGTGGGACCCAGGGTCAGTTCGAGCTCGTCCGCTGGTATGAATCGCCCGACGGGGCGCTCGGTCCGCAAATCATGGGCGAATGGCTGCCGCGCCATGACGTCTATCTCGTCACCTTTGTCGTCTCGCATCAGCTCGATGCGACCGTGAAGCACGAGATGCTGCACGACCTGCTGCACGGCGATAGCGACCACCTCTCCCCGACCTGGACGATCTGCGGCCTCTAGGTCGGTCGCAGAATTCTGGGGCATCCCCGTCATCGTGCAGCCCCGTACTGGTGCCTCCGGCGTTTCGGCCGACCGCGGTACGCATCCACAAGTCACTGGGCCATGGCCACTTCCTCCGTGCACAGGGTGACGGGGATGCCGGGCACACTTGATGCGCGAACGCAACACGTCCCTTCCCGGATGAACGGGGCGTGACTTGGCTCACGATACTTGTTCCCAGGAAGAGCATCTTGTTGGAGTGGGACCAAACGTGGCGCGTCCGCCCCATCCCCCCAGGGCCCGGGGGCGTCCATGTCCACGACCGCAGCCAATCCCTGACGGAGAACGAGCGTGACTGTCCCCCTGCGAGTCCTGATCGCCGAAGACTCAGAGGACGACGCGCTGTTACTGGTGCGCGAGCTCAAGCGCGGCGGGTACGATCCCACCTATGAGCGGGTGGCGACCGCCGCCGCAATGGCGGCTGCGCTCGACCGCCAGACCTGGGATCTCGTGATCGCCGACCACAGCATGCCGCATTTCAGCGGGAGCGAGGCGCTGGCTCTGGTGCGCGAGCGCGGCCTCGACGTCCCCTTCATTTGTGTCTCCGGCACCATCACGGAGGAGCTGGCCGTGGCCGCCATGAAGGCGGGCGCGAGCGACTGGGTCACCAAAGGGCAGTTGAAGCGCCTCCTCCCAGCGATCGAGCGCGAGTTGCGCGAGGCCAAGGGACGAGCGGCATCGCGCGTGACCGAGGCCGGGTTCAAAGCCCTGGTGGACCGCGCCCCGATCGGCATCTACCGCTCCACCCCGGAGGGTCGGTTCCTGTCGGCGAATGCCGCCTTGGTACGCCTGCTCGGCTACGCCTCGGTCGCGGACGTGCTGGGGCTCGACCTGGCGCGCGACGTGTACACCGACCCCGCCGAGCGCCAACGTCTCCTGGAGCGGGACACCTATAGCGACAGCGAATACGACGAGGTGGAGGCGAACTGGAAGCGCCAGGATGGCCGGCTCCTGACCGTGCAGCTCAGTGTCCGGGCCGTGCGGAAGGCCGCGCGCGAGGTCGAGTACTACGAAACCTTTGTCCGTGACGTCACGGAGCAGCGCAGCCTCCAACGGCAGCTCGCGCAGGCGCAGAAAATGGAGGCGGTCGGGCGACTGGCAGGCGGGATCGCGCACGACTTCAACAACCTGCTCACCGTGATCACGAGCTACAGTGACCTGCTGCTGCAAGACCTGACCGCGGATGATCCGAAGCGGGAGGACGTAGAACAGGTGCGCAAGGCGGCCGAGGGTGCCGCCGGCCTGACCCGCCAGCTCTTGGCGTTCAGTCGTCAGCAGGTGCTCGAGCCCAAGGTCGTGAACCTGAACGACGTCGTCCACGGCGTGGAGAAGATGCTGCAGCGTCTCGTCGGGGAAGATGTAGACCTCGTGACGGTGCTGGCCCCCAACGTGTGCGCGATCAAGGCCGACGTCGGCCAGCTCGAGCAGATCCTGATGAACTTGAGCGCCAACGCTCGGGATGCGATGCCCACGGGAGGCAAGCTCACCATCGAGACCACCAACGTCGAGCTCGACGCGGAGTACGCGCGCACCCACCACGCGGCTGCCGCGGGTCAATTTGCGATGCTCGCCGTCAGCGACACCGGCCTGGGCATGGACGAGGCGACCAAGGGCAGGATCTTCGAGCCGTTTTTCACGACCAAGGACGTGGGTAAGGGCACAGGGCTCGGTCTCGCGACGGTCTATGGGATCGTCAAGCAGTCGGGGGGGTTCGTCTGGGTGTACTCTGAGCCGGGGCGTGGCACGACCTTCAAGATCTACCTCCCGCGGGTGAACGAGACCGCGGAGCCACTGACGCTGCGGGGCTCGCCTCCACCGCTCCCCCGCGGAGCAGAAACGATTCTGCTCGTCGAGGACGCGCCGGCGGTACGGGTCGTCACCCGCCAAGTGCTCGAGCGTCAGGGGTACGCCGTCCTCGAGGTGCCGGACGTCGCAGCGGCGCTCCGCATCGCCGAGAAGCACCAGGGACCGATTCGCTTGCTCGTAACCGATGTAGTCATGCCCGGGCTGAGCGGGCGCGAGCTGGCAGACCGGTTGACCAAGCTGCGGCCGGAAATGCGGGTGCTCTTCGTGTCCGGGTATACGGACGATGCCGTCGTGCGGCACGGCATCCTCGAGCCTGGCATCGCGTATCTGCAGAAGCCGTTCACGCCGGACGGCCTGGCGCGAAAGGTGCGCGAAGTGCTCGACGCGCCACGGACGGAGGGAAGTTCCACTCCTTCGCGCGCGCGCGTTTTGGTGATTGATGACGATGCGGATCTCCGTGGCGCCGTCCGCCGGGCTCTCGAACAGGCCGGGTACGAAGTGCTTGCAGCGGCGGACGGCGCGGCCGGCCTGCGCCTGTACCGTGAGCGCGGGGCCGACGTCGTCGTGCTGGACATCTACATGCCCGAGCGGGACGGCCTGGAGTTCATTCGTGACCTGCGGGCCGACGCTCGGCAGCCGAAGATCGTCGCCATGTCCGGTGGGGGCCAGAAGGGACATCTCGACATGCTCAAGGCGGCGGCAGCCTTCGGCGCTGCGCGCACCCTGCCGAAGCCGCTGGCCTTGAATGACCTCCTCGCGACAGTTCGCGATCTCCTCCGCGAGGCAGCCCAGGCATAAGCCGGTTCGAAAATGAACGCGTCGTAGACGCAAGCCGAGGTGCGCCAACGCGCACCGCGCGCCGAGCGTACCCAATCGCAGATGGGCGCCCCTCAACAGCTGTCGGACCTGCTCGGCTCGCTGCACTGGGCCGACGAAGTGATCGTCGCCGGCGGGGGCTCGACCGACGGCACGGGCGCCATCGCCCGAGCGCAGGGAGCCACGGTCCTCGAGCGGGCGGGCTCCACCATCGCCGCCCAGCGCAACCGCGCGATCGCGGCCGCCCGGAACGCATGGGTGTTCGCGCTCGACGCCGATGAGCGCGTCAGCAACGCCCTGGTGGAGCAGCTGCGGTGGGTGCTCCGGGACCCTCCTCACCCCGCCTACCGCGTGCGGCGCGAGAACTTCTTTCTGGGACGGGAGCGCCGCCGCGGCCGCTGGGGCCGCGACTGGCAGGTGCGGCTGTTCACGCGGGAGCGCCGCTTTCTCCTCGACCGCGTGCACGAGCGGCTCGAGCCGGTCCGCGACGCGGGCACGCTCCACGCTACGCTGCGGCATGCGCCCTATCGCAACTTGAGACACCAGCTCGACAAGATGCTCCTGTACGCCCAGTGGGGCGCCCAGGACCTCCACGCGCGCGGTCGCCGGGCGCGGCTGTGGGAGCTCGGCGTCCGCCCCCTGTGGCGGTTCTGGCGGGACTACCTGGGATACGGCAGCTGGCTCGACGGCGGGTTCGGACTCCTCACCTCTACGCTCACAGCGTACTCCTGCTTTCTCAAGTACGCCTATCTCTGGGAGCTGGGCCGCGGCGCACCGCGCGGCTCCTGAAGGCAAAGGGCCGGTGCCCTCTCTAGCACCGGCCCTCACCGTTGCAAGACGCCACGACGCCACGTTAGACGTAGTGTCCGGCGCCTTCGCGCAACGTGGCGTCTTGGCGTCGTGTACCCAGGCTCCTTACTCCCACTCCCGCCGCGGACCCTTCCGCGGGCGGAATTCCCCTTCCTCCTCATCGTCGAACTCGTCGTCGAGGTCGTCGTACTCGTCGAGGTCGTCCTCGTCCTCGTCCTCGAGCTCGTCCTCGTCCAGCTCGTCATCGAAGTCTTCGTCGAGGTCCTTGTCCTCTTCGAATTCCCCGAAATCCTCTTCGTCGAGACTGTCGCTGCGACGCTTGAGCGACCAGTCCGACGTGTCACGGGACAACATTTTCACCCCCAGCTAAGGTTGCGGTTGAACGAGCCCTACGGTTCGGCTTCCGCCCGGGCATTCCGGGCCAGCTTGCGGCGCTCCGTCGCACCCAGCGCGCGCTTGCGCAGCCGGAGCGACGACGGCGTCACTTCGATCAACTCGTCATCCTCGATGTACTCGAGCGCCAGCTCGAGCGTGATGAGCCGCGCCGGCTCGAGAATGATCATCTCATCCGATGCGGTCGTCCGCATGTTCGTGAGCCGTTTCTCCTTCGCCGCGTTCACGTCGATGTCATCGGGACGCGCGCTCTCCCCCACGATCATCCCCTCGTACACGGGGTCGCCGGGCCGCACGAACAGCGTGCCCCGCTCCTGCAGATTGAATAGCGCATAGGCTACCGCTACCCCCTCCCGATCCGCCACCAGCACACCCCGGCTCCGCCCCGAGATCGGGCCCCCCCAGGGGCCGTACTCGTAGAACCGGTGATGCATGATTCCGTTCCCCCGGGTATCCGTCAAGAACTCGGACCTGTAGCCAAGCAGCCCGCGGGCCGGGATCTTGAAGCGCATCCGCACCGTCCCCTGCCCCGGGTTCTTCATATCCAGGAGCGCGGCACGGCGCGGCCCCAGCTTCTCCATGACCACGCCGAGGTATCCCTCGGGGCAGTCGATCATCAGCTCCTCGTACGGCTCCAGCTGCTCGCCGTTCGGCCCCTCGCGCGGAATGATCCGCGGCCGGCTGATCTGGAACTCGTACCCCTCCCGCCGCATCGTCTCCATGAGGATGCCGAGATGCAGCTCGCCCCGCCCGGACACGGTGAAGGCGTAGGGCGTGTCGGTGTCCTCGACCCGCAGCGCGACGTTGCGCTCTACCTCGCGGTACAGCCGCTCCCGTAGCTGCCTCCCGGTGACGAACTTGCCCTCCCGGCCGGCGAACGGCGAGTTGTTGACCAGGAAATCCACCGAGATCGTCGGCTCCTCTACGGCTATCCCCGCGAGCCGCTCGGCGGCGGTGAGCGCCGTCACCGTCTTGCCGACCTCCACCTTCTCGAGCCCCGCCAAGGCCACGATCTCCCCCGCCGCCGCCTCCTCCACCTCCACCCGCTCCACGCCCTCGAAGGCGAACAGCTTCGCCACCTTGCCTTCCTCATATAGCCCCTCGAAGACGAGGCCCGGCTCGCCCAGCGGCAGCAGCGCCACCCGCTCTCCGACCCGCGCGCGGCCGCGCTCGATACGCCCGATCCCGATCCGGCCGAGATACGAGGAATAGTCGAGGGTGGAGATGAGCATCTGGAACGGCCCGTCCGGGTCACCGGTCGGCGCGGGGATGGTCTCGAGAATGGTGTCGAACAGCGGCCGGAGGTCCGTCCCGGGGACGGCAAGGTCGCGCGTCGCGATCCCGTGGCGGCTGGACGCGTACAGGAACGGACAGCTGAACTGCTCGGCGGACGCTTCGAGGTCGAGCAGCAGCTCCAGCACTTCGTCGTGCACCCGGAGCGGCTCGGCGTCGGCGCGGTCGATCTTGTTCACGACCACGATGGGCCGCAGACCGAGGGCGAGCGCCTTGCCGGCCACGAACCGCGTCTGCGGCATCGGCCCTTCGGCGGCGTCCACGAGCAAGAGGAACCCGTCCACCATCCGGAGGATCCGCTCGACTTCGCCGCCGAAGTCGGCGTGCCCGGGCGTGTCGACGATGTTGATCTTGGTATCGCCCCAGCGCACCGCGGCATTCTTCGACAGGATGGTGATCCCGCGCTCGCGCTCGAGCGGGTTCGAGTCGAGCACGCGCTCGCCGACCGGCTGGTTGGCGCGGAACACGCCCGCCTGGCGCAGCATCTGATCCACGAGCGTAGTCTTGCCGTGGTCGACGTGGGCGATGATCGCGATATTGCGGAGCTGCAAGGGAGGCGCGTCCTAGAGGGCGGTCAACTCGAGGGCCAGAGTATAGGAGAGGCGGTCAGGGGCGGTCAAGGGGCCTAATCACACGTCTGATCCTTCTCCATCTGCACCGTCACGTGCCGGATCCCCAGGTCCTCCATGCGTCCCTGCACGGCCTCGAGGATACGCTGGTTGTCGGCCGGGTTCGCGACCACGAGGTGCCCGCTCATCGCCACCACGCCGCTCGTAACCGTCCATACGTGAAGGTCGTGCACCGACGTCACGCCCGGAAGGGACGCAATACGACCGTGAACGTCGGGCAGCGAGATGTGCGCGGGGGTCGACTCGAGCAGGATCTCGACGCTCTCCCGGGTGAGGCGCCACGCGCCGCGCAGGATCAGGAGCGCGATCAGGACGGAGATGGCCGGGTCGGCGATGGTGCGGCCCGTCACCAGGATGATGCCCGCCGCCACGAGCGCGCCCAGCGCGCCGAGCGCGTCGCTCAGCACGTGCAGGTAGGCGCCGCGCTGGTTGAGGGAGTGCTCGTGACCGGCGTGGAGTAGCGCGGCGCTCGCCACGTTCACGGCGAGGCCGAGGGCCGCCACCGTGAGCATCAAGCCCGCGTGGACTTCCGGCGGTGTCCGCAGCCGCCGGTAGGCCTCGAGCCCGATGCCGAGCGCGATCACAATGAGGAAGGCACCGTTGACGAGGGCGGCGAGGATCTCGAGCCGCACCAATCCGAACGACCGCTCCGGCGTGGCCGGCCGCTGGGCGAGGTACGCGACCCCCACCGACATGCCGATGGCCGCCGCGTCGGCCAGCATGTGCCCCGCGTCGGCAAGCAGGGCGAGGGAGTGGGCGAGGTAGCCGCCGACCGCCTCCACGAGCATCACCCCGACGCTGAGGGCCAGCACCACCGTCAGGCGGCGCGCGCTCTCCGCGCGGAGCGGGGCGCGGTGGGCGCACTGCACCTCTACGGGGAGCGTGGTCACCGGTCCCGCGTCCCTCGTCCCCCGTCCTGCCTGATGCGAATCGCTTCGGCGTGCCCGAACAGCCCTTCGGCTTCCGCGAGCGCGATGATGTGGTCCGCGTCTGCCGCGAGCCGCTCGGGCGAATAAGAGATGATGCTGGTCCGCTTCACGAAGTCGTAGACCCCGAGAGGCGAAACATATCGGGCGGTCCCACCGGTGGGCAACACATGCGAGGGGCCCGCGATGTAGTCGCCCACCGGCTCGGGCGTCGTGGCCCCGACGAACACGGCGCCGGCGTGGCGGATGCGGTTCGCGATGGGCCAGGGGTCCGCGAGCAGCAGCTCGAGGTGTTCGGGCGCGCGCCGGTTCGCCACCTCGACTGCCGCATCCAGATCGGGAACGACCACCACGACCCCGTGGGCGGCGAGTGCGCGCCGCACGATGTCCCGCCGCGGCGCCTGCGCCACCCGGCGCGCGAGCTCGCCCTCGAGCGCGTCGGCGAGCTCGGGGCTGGTCGTGACGCACCAGGCCGCCGCGTCCTCGTCATGCTCGGCCTGCGCGATCAGGTCGGCTGCCACGTAGCGCACGTCGGCCGTGCGGTCCGCGATGATGAGCACTTCAGTGGGACCCGCCAGCATATCGATCCCGACGGCGCCCGCGACCTCGCGCTTGGCCGCGGTCACGAACCTGTTGCCGGGGCCCACGATCTTGTCCACGCGCGGCACCGTCTGCGTCCCGAACGCGAGCGCGGCGATCGCCTGCGGGCCCCCGATCCGCAGGGCCCGCGTCACCCCCGCCAGCTCCGCAGCCGCGAGCACCGCGTCGGTGATTCCCCCCGGCGGCGTGACCATAACGATCTCCGGCACGCCCGCGACGGTCGCCGGCACGACGTTCATGATCACGGTCGAGGGATAGGATGCCTTGCCGCCCGGGACGTACACGCCGACCCGGTCGAGCGGCAGCAGCCGCATCGCGAGCGTATTCCCCTCCGCGTCCCGCTCGAGGAACCCGCCGCCCACCTGGCGCTCGTGATACGCGCGCACCCGTGCCACCGCCGTCTCGAGCGCGCCCCGCAGCGGCGGCGCAAGCCGCCGCTGTGCCGCCTGCCACTCGGATCGCGGGATCTCCCACTCGGCCGGGGAGAGGTCGGCCCCGTCCAAGCGCCGGCCGTGCTCCCGCACGGCTGCGTCGCCGCGCGCGCGCACGTCGTCGACGATGGCGCGCACCGCCGCTGCCGTATCGGGATCGCCGGCGCCGCCTCTGCCAAGGTGCGGTGCCAGCACGTCGTAGGGCGGCGCTTGAAGTCGAGTGAGCACTGGCTAGCTTTTCGCGAGTCGCATGAGCAAACTGGAAGTCGGGTGGCTGATGCTCCGTCTCGTCGCTGTGATCGTCCTGGTCGCGGCGAACGCGTTTTTCGTGGCGGCGGAATTCGCGCTGGTCGCAGCGCGACGCACCCGCATCGAAGCGCTGGTACGCCGCGGCGACCGGAAGGCTAAGACGGTGCAGAAGGCGCTGCAAGACCTCTACCGTCAACTCTCGGCGGCACAGCTCGGCATCACGGTCGCATCGATTCTGCTCGGCTACGTCGCCCAGGACACCGTGACGCACCTGTTCCACGACTGGTTCGCCACGCTGCCGCGGTCCCTGAGCTTCCTCGCGCGGGGCGGAGTCGGGTCGACGGTGGCGGTCAGCGTGGTCACGTTCCTGCACGTGGTCTTCGGGGAGCAGGCCCCCAAGGCGTGGGCCATCACCTACCCCGAGCGCACCAGTCGCTGGATCGCGGCGGCGCTGATTCTGTTCTCATGGGTCACGCGCCCCGTGACCGATGCGCTCAACTGGAGCTCGCGTCGCGTCGTGCGCCTGCTGGGCGTGAAGGGGACGACATCTGAGCTCGACCGCATCCACTCCCCCGAGGAGATCCGCATGCTGGTAGAGCAGAGCCAAAAACGAGGCTCCCTCGACGCCGATGACGCGCGGCTGCTCCAGGGCGTGTTCGAATTCAGCGAGAAGGCGGCGCGCGACGTGATGACGCCCCGCACCCAGATCGTCGCGCTCCCCGTCCAGCTGACGTTCGAAGAGGCCGCGGATCAGGTGTCGCTCGCGGGGCGGTCCCGCTACCCGGTCTACCGCGAATCGCTCGACGACATCGTCGGCACAGTGCACGCGAAAGACATCCTCGCAGGCGTCCGTTCCGGTACCAGCGAGACCCTCGAGACCATCCTCCGGCCGGCGGTCTTTGTCCCCGGGACCCGCGAGGTGGAGGACGTGCTCGCCGACATGCGGCGGCAGAAGATCCACCTCGCCATTGTGCTCGACGAGTTCGGCGGCACCGCGGGACTCGTGACCATGGAAGATCTGCTCGAGGAGATCGTGGGGCAGATCTACGACGAGTACGACCGTCCCGAGCCGGGACCCGCGCCGGCGGGCGCTGAAGGCGCACCGGTGCTGCCCGGCTCGACGCCGATCGACGAGGTCAACCAGACGTACGGCCTGGACCTCGACGACGCCGACTACAACACGCTGGGCGGCCTGCTGTTCGGCGCGCTCGGCCGGCTTCCCCGCGTCGGCGACCGCGTGAGCGTCCGGGGGGCCGTTTTCGAGATCGTCAGCATGGACGGGCGCCGCGTCGGCGCGGCGCGGCTGCTGCAGCGCTCGGTGCCGGCGTGAAGCTGCGCTCGAGCATCGCGCCCATTCCGCCGGGCGCGCTCGACCTCGCGGGGGACGCCGTGCGGCGGCGCCGCCTGCTCCAGGGCCGGATGCTGGAGCGCGTCGAGCGGGCCGGCTACGAGGAGATCATCCCGCCCACGTTCGAGTACGCTGAGGTGTTCGTGCGGGCGGGGGGAGCCGAGGTCGCCGACCGGCTGATTCGCTTCCTCGATCTCGACGGCCAGCTCTTGGCGCTGCGCTATGACTTTACGGCGAGCGTGGCGCGTCTCGCGGCGACCAAGCTCTCCGACCGCGCGACGCCACTGCGGCTGTGCTACGCCGGCAAGGTGTTCCGCCAGGACCCGGCGCACGAAGGACGCCGGCCGCGGGAAATCCTCCAGGTCGGCGGCGAGCTGCTGGGACAGGACGGGGTGGCGGCGGACGTGGAGGTGATCCGGCTGGCGCTGGAGCTGGTTCGCTGCGCCGAAGTGCGGGAATTCCAGCTCAACCTCGGGCATGTGGGCGCGCTCGCGCCGGCGCTCGCCGCCCTCGCCCCCGAGGCACGCGCCGTGGTCCGCAAGCTCATCGACCGGAAGGACGCGGCCGGGCTCGCGGCGACCGCGTCGGACACGCTCCGGACGCTCCCCTTCGTCATCGGCCGGCGCGAGGCGCTGGACCGCGCCGCGCGTCTCGCGCCCGAAGTCGGCGACGCGATCGAGCGCCTGCGCGCGATCGACGCCGCCCTCAGTGACGACGAGCGCCGCCACGTCGTGTACGATTTCGGTGAGGTGCGGGGCCTCGACTATTACACGGGGATGCACTTCGAGATCTTCGTCCGCGGTGCCGGCGCCGCAGTGGGCGCGGGCGGACGCTACGACGACCTCGTCGCGCGCTTCGGCCGGCCCCTGCCGGCGGTGGGCGTGGCGCTCGACCTCGACGCCCTCGCGGAAGCAGCCCCCTGACCGCTGCCCCGCCTTCTTCCCTGACAGTGGCTCTCCCCAAGGGCCGCCTCCTCGAGCCCGCGCTCGCGCTGTTCCGGCAAGCGGGGTTCGAGCCGTCGGAGCCGGAGACAACGCGGAAGCTGCTCGTGCCCTCGAGCAACGGGGCGCTCGCGTTCCTGTTCGTGAAGCCGGCCGACGTGCCGGTGTACGTCGAATCAGGCGCCGCCGATATCGGGATCGCCGGCACCGACGTCCTCCGGGAAGCCGCCGCCGATGTCCTGGAGCCGCTGGCGCTCGGCTTCGGCGCGTGCCGCATGGTGGTCGCGAGCCCCACGGACACGCCCTTTCCTTCACTCCCCGGCGGCGTCACGCCGCGGGTGGCCACGAAATATCCGCGCCTCACCCGCGGCTTCTTTGCCGAGGCGGGCCTCGGCGTGGAAATCATCACTGTGTCGGGCTCGGTCGAGGTCGCACCCTTGCTGGACCTGTCGCACTGGATCGTGGACCTGGTGGATACGGGCCGCACGCTGCGCGAGAACCGACTCGTCGAGCGGGCGCAGATCCTGGACGTCGGCGCGGTGCTGGTGGTGAATCGGGCGAGTCATAAGCTGAAGCTGGAGCGGCATGCGGAACTGCTGAAAAAGTTACAGGACGCCACGACGCCACGTGCCAGGTAACGACGCCCATGTCGTGCAACGTGGCCTCGTGGCGTCGTGGCGTCGGGTGACTATTTCCTCCCCGCCATCTCTACGGCCATCTCCAGCGCCGCCCGCATCGACCCCGGGTCCGCTACCCCCTTCCCGGCGATGTCGAAGGCGGTACCGTGGTCCGGAGCCGTGCGGGGGAACGGCAGGCCGAGCGTCACGTTTACGCCTCTCCCGAAGCCCGCCACCTTGATCGCCGTCATGCCCACGTCGTGGTAAGGGGCAAGCACGGCGTCGAACTCCCCCCGCAGCGCGCGCACGAACACGGTGTCGGCGGGGAGCGGACCCGTCGCCCCTAGCGCCTCCGCCGCCGGCCGGAGCACCTCGGCATCCTCCGTTCCGAACAGCCCTGATTCACCCGCGTGCGGGTTGAGCGCACACACGGCGAGCCGGGGCCGCGCGATCCCCCACCAGCGCGTCAGCGCCGCCGTCGTGATCCGCCCCACCTGCACCACCCGCGCCGTCGTCACCTGGTCGGGGACGTCCCGCAGCGGCAGATGGGTCGTGACGAGCACCACGCGCAGCTGGCCCGCGGCGAGCATCATCGCGACGTCGGCGTGGCCGGCGAGGTGTGAGAGGAACTCGGTGAGACCGGGATAGCGATAGCCGGCGAGATGCAGCGCGTGCTTGTGAACGGGGCCCGTCACGATGGCATCCACGTCCCCGAGCCGCGCGAGCTCCACGGCCTTCTCCACGGCCACGCCGGCGAGACGACCGGCGGTCGCGGCGAGGGAAGGGGAAAGACCCTCTTCCCCCTTCCCCCTTCCCCAGACTCCGACGCCCACTTTGCGTACCCCGGACAGGTCCGCCATCTGGTCATCCGCGCCGAGCAACGTGATGTCCGCGTCGAGCGGAGTAGCGAGCGCACGCGCGACGACTTCCGGTCCGATCCCCCGGGGATCGCCGAGCGTCACGGCGAGGCGGGGACGAGCGGCCACGGGGCTACAACCGGATATCGATGTAGGTCGTGCGACGTAGGGTGCTGAGGTAGTGCTGCACCGCGAGCTGCTGGGCGAGGGTGTCACGGATTCGGTCCCTGACCTCGTCGAAGGTGAGGTCGCCCTCCGGCACCCACTTCGTCACTTCGAGCACGACGAACTTCGCCCGCGGGGTAGCGCTGTCGACTTCGAACACCGGCTTGAGCCCGCGGACGCTGTCGGTAGCGAGAGTCTTCGGGTAGCTGGCCGGGAGCTCCGGGGCTGGCAGGGCCTCGACAACGCGCAGCTCGTCGGGATCGGCGTACCGGCGCGCCAGCGAGTCGAACGACGCGCCAGCGGTGAGCGCGGTGTGCACTGAATCCGCGAGGCGGCGCGTCAGGGCGACCTGGGCCGCCGAGATCGCCGGCTGGATCAGGATGTGGCGCGCCTCAACTTCGGCCGGCTGCACGCGTTCCACCTGGATGATGTGATAGCCGAACGGGGTCTCGACCACGTCGGACATCTCCCCGGGGCGCAGGTGAAATGTCGCGTCTTCGAATTTCTTCACCATCACGCCACGCCGGAACCAACCCAGCTCCCCCCCCGCAGCGATTCCGCGAGCGCGCGCGCCCGGCCCCTGGCCGCGGAGTCGGGCTTGACTGCGATGACGATTTGCCGGAACGAGATGAGCGCGGGCTGCTTCGGGCGCTCCGCCACGTTCTGGTCCCAGAAGTCCCGCATCTGCGCTTCGGTGGGGGGGATGGGGCGCAACTTGTTGTTCCGCTTCAGCTCCTCGATGAGGCGCTGCTGCTGAATCGCCCGGCGCTGATTGTCGGCCAGCCAGCGGCGCCATTCCTCTTCCGAGGTGAAGCCAGCGGCGCGAAGCTGCGTCTGGAAATCGAGCGAGGATGTGAACTGCCCGTGGACGTTCTGCACCGTCTTCTCGACCTGCTCCTGGACCTCTTGCTCCGTCACTTTGATGCTCGTGTCGCGCTGAGCCTGCTGCACCAGCAGCTCTTCATCCACCATCTTATTCAGGAGCTGGCGGCGCGCGGCCTCCCGCCCCGCCGAGTCGTCCGGGATCTTCGCCCCCTGCGACCGCTCCAGGACGAGTTGCTCTTCGACCTTCGACCACAGGATCGGTACGGTCCCGACGACGGCGACGATGCGATCGATCACCTGCGCTCCGCTCTCGCGCTGGGCGACAGCCGGCGCCGCTGCCGCGAGGAGCAGCGTACCGAGAGAGAGCCAGGCCGGCGGGCGCATGTCAGCGCGCGGACCGGCGCACGGCCGTGTCGAGCGGAATGGGGGGCCCCCCGGGGGCGCGACGCAGCCCGGGCGCTGGCATCGAGTCGCTCGCCGCGCGCTGCGCCGTGGCCCGATCGACCGCATCCGCCACGCCCCCGGGGTCGATTGACCAGGGCTCGCTCTCTCGCAGCGCCGCCGCGAGGAACGGCGGCACCGGCACGATCTGCACGTTCCCGCTGAGCGCCCGGCCCAGGTAGGAGTCCACATGCGTGGCGGCGAGCCGCACGCGCGCGTCCACCGTCGCGGCCGAATCAGCGAGCATTTTGGGGGAAATCCCGAGCTGGCGCTCGAGGAAGCTCAGGACCGAGTCGTGCCCGACGCGGATCTCCTGCCAATCGTCGGGCGCAAGTTGCACCCCTGCGGAGTCCACCTGCGCGAGGAGCAGCTCCCGCTCCGCGACCACCCTCAGGAATTGACGCAGCTGGTCGTCGCTCGCCGAGGGCAGGAAACGCACCTCCTGCGGAGCGAGGGCGAAGATCCAGCGCACCAGATCGCTCACGCGGAAGGCACCGCCGCGGTACGTCACGAGGATCCGCGAGTTGGTGCGGGCGCTCACCAGGTCGCCCAGAACCGTCCGCACGACCGCCGGGGCTCCGCTCTTCACGCGCAGCTCGCGCCGCGTCGCCAGGCTGTCCACGTACACCGAGTCGAGATGCTGCGTGACGAGACGCGCGAGGCCGGCGCTGAACGAATCGCGGACTTCCGCCAGCGGGGGGCGACGGATGATGTGGAAGCCGAAGGGTGAGCGTACCGCGCCGCTGATGCCTCCTGGCTCGAGCACCCAGGCCGCCGTCTCGAACGGGACGACGAACTGCCCGCGCGCGGCGACCGAGAGATAGCCGCCGCTGGACTTGGAGCCGGGATCCTCGGAGTACCGGCGCGCGAGCGCCGCGAAGCCCGCGCCATGCTGCGCGGACACCTGATGCAGCAGCTGCTCCGTCAGGGCGCGCTTCCGCTCCACCAGCGGCGGCGCGGCGCTCGCCGGCACCTGGATGAGGAGGTGCTGGAACAGCCGCACGGTCCCGGCGAGATAGGTGGAGTCGATCTCTGCAGGGGTCAAGTCGGCGCGCGCGGCGACCAGCCGATCGTGAAACCGGTTCCATTTCAGCTGCGCCACGGCCGGCCAGTTGGCCTCGAGCACGAGCAGCGAGTCGTCCATGTTCCGCCCCTTCGCCAGCTGGGCCGCGAACACCATGTAGTCCACGTATACCGCCGCGAGCCCGGCGAAGTTCTGCACTTTCGGCTGGATGCGCTTGACGCCCGCGACCCAGGTCGCGAGCTGCTGCACCGTCAGATCCTGCCCGGCCGCCGTGGCCGCCACCCGCGGGTGCGCCGAGAAGGCATCCCGCAGCGCGCCGCATCCGGCGAGCGCCATGACCACGAGAGCGAGGCCCAGCCGCTGCATGCGTCTCCCGGTTACGATGGATGATCCTGCTGAACGGCGGTCAGGGCCCGCACCAAGCCGGGGCCCACCGCCTCACCGCCGAGGCGGCGGAGTCGCAGCGAGAGCGGCACGGTGCGGCGCACCTCCGCCTCGAACTGCACAGCGTCCAGCGCGGCCGTGAGACCAGCCAGCCGCGGCTGCGCCGCCCCCCGAAACGTGAGCCGCGCCTCGTCGCCCTTGACCAGGACCGTCGCCAGTCCCGCCCGGGCGCCAAGCGCGCGGAGCTCGGAGACGAGGAGCAGTCGCTCGGCTTCGGCGGGCAGCGGCCCGAAGCGGTCGCGCAACTCCTCGCGCACGGCCTGAATCTCGCACGGTTGCTCGGCGCGCGCCAGCCGCCGATACAGATCGAGCTTGGCGGCGTCGTCGGCGATGTAGTCGTCGGAAAGGTGCGCCGGCTGGTCGAGGATCACCTCGGGCGGCTCACTCGGCACGGGGCCTCGCTCTCCCTGGTCCTTGAGCGCGCGCACCGTCTCGTCGAGCCACCGCAGGTACGTGTCGAACCCGACGGCTTGGGCGTGACCCGATTGCGCGCGACCGAGCAGATTGCCCGCACCCCGCAGCTCAAGGTCGCGCAGCGCGATGCGATACCCCGAGCCGAGGTCGGTATGATGTTCCAGCACGCGCAGCCGTTCGTCGGCATCCGCATCCACGAGGTCGGGCACCAGGAGATAGCAGTACGCGCGCCGGTGGCTCCGCCCCACGCGGCCACGCAGCTGGTATAGCTGGGCCAGGCCGAGATAATCCGCCCGGTCCACGATCATGGTATTCGCGTTCGGCACATCGAGCCCCGATTCCACGATCATTGTCGAGATCAGGATGTCCACCTCGGCACGCACGAACCGCCCCATCACCTCGTCAAGGTCTCGCTCCGGCTGCTGCCCGTGGGCCACCGCCGTGCGGGCGCGCTGCGGCGCGAGGGCGCGCACGCGCTGGGCGATCGTGTCGATCGTCTCGATACGGTTGTGCACGAAGTACACCTGACCGCCGCGGTCCAACTCGCGGGCCAATGCCTCCTCCAGCAGCGCATCATCCCACGGCTCAATGAAAGTGAGCACCGGCGACCGGTCCTTCGGCGGAGTCTCGAGCAGCGTCAGGTCCCGCAGCCCGGCTAGCGACAGGTGAAGCGTGCGGGGGATCGGCGTGGCCGTCAGCGTGAGCACGTCCACGGCCAGCTTCAAGGCCTTCAGCCGCTCCTTGTGCCGCACGCCGAAGCGGTGCTCTTCGTCCACGATCAACAGGCCGAGATCATGGAACCCTAGGTCTCGGGATAGCAGCCGGTGGGTGCCGATCACGATGTCCAAATCGCCGCGGGCGAGCTGGACGAGGGACCGGCGCGTTTCGGCGGGCGTGCGGAAGCGCGACAGCACCTCGATCCGTACCGGGTAGTCCGCGAGCCGTTCGCGAAAGGTGCGGCCGTGCTGCTCGGCGAGAATCGTCGTCGGCACGAGCAGCGCGACCTGCTTTCCAGCCTGCACGGCCTTGAATGCCGCCCGCACCGCGACCTCCGTCTTGCCGTAGCCCACGTCCCCGACCAGAAGCCGCTCCATGGGGCGCGGGCGTTCCATGTCGCGCTTCACCTCCTCCGTCGCGCGCCGCTGGTCCGGTGTGTCCTCGTAGAGGAACGCCGACTCAAGCTCCCGCTGCCAGGGCGTGTCGGGCGGGAACGCAAAGCCCGATGCCAGCTGGCGCTGTGCGTACAGCTCGAGCAGCTCCGATGCCATCTCGCGGATCGCCGCGCGGGCCCGGTCGCGCTGGCGCTGCCACGTCGTGCTCCCGAGGCGATGCAGCCGCGGAGGCGGGGCGTCGCCGTCCCCCGCCGTACGATAGGGCTCCAGCTGATCGAGGCGGTACAGCGGGACGTTGAGGCGGGCGCCGCCCTCGTACTCCACCACCGCCACCTCCAACCGCCCTTCCCCCACCGGGATGGTTTGCATCCCCTGGTAGATCCCGATCCCGTGCTCGAGGTGCACCACGTAGTCGCCGACCGCGAGCGGGCGAGCAGCGCTCAGCGCCGCGGCCCGGTAGCGTCGCGGGCGCCGGATGCGGCGCGCGCGCCGGAAGATCTCGTGGTCGGTGAGGACCCGCAGTGAGGGAAGCACGAACCCGCCCTCGAGCGCGCCCACCACGAGCTGCGCGCGCGGTGAATCGAGCAGCTCCTCGAGCCGCTCCAGCTGCCCCTCGTTGTCGCACAGAATCACTGTGGGCGGCTCGCTCGCGACCACCTGTCGGAGCCGCTTGAGATCGCGATCCACCGATTCCGGCGCTATGATCGGAAAGCGCGCCGCCGCGTCCACCTCCCCGAGCGACACCCTCGCGAACGCGGCCAGCCGGCCACGCCATGCGCTGGGCTCGAGCCACAACTGCTCCCGCTCCGGCAGCTCCTCCCCCAGCCGTCGCGCCACCTCGAGGTGGTGCGCCGCCTCCTCCCACGCGCGCACGACCTCGCGCTCCACGGCCGATTCCTGCTCGACCACGAAGATGGCGTCAGCGGGGAGCAGCTCGAGCAGCGAGGAGCGTGTGGTCGCAGCCGGGGCGCCCGCCGCGGCCGCTTCCGTCCTGACGGGGAGGACAGTGATCCGCTCGATCGCGTCGCCCGAGCGCTGTGTGTCGAGGTCGAAGCCGCGCAGGGACACGATCTCGTCGCCCCACCACTCGATTCGCGCCGGGCCCGCCATCCCGAAGCCGTACACGTCGATGATCCCGCCGCGCACGCTGAACTGCGCCACGTCGGTCACCGTCGGCACGCGCTCGTAGCCCATCACCGCCAGCCGTTCGGCGGCCACGCTGAGGCCCACCCGTTCCGGCTCTGCCGTCCCCCGTCCCGGTTCGAGCACCAGTCGCATGGCGTGGAGGGCGGCCGGCACGCCCGTTCGCTCCGCGCTGGCGCGCGCCGTCGTCACCAGCACCCGCACCGCACCATGCAACAGCGCCTCGACGCTCTCGATCCGTTCGCCCGCGATCTCGAAGTGGGGTTCCTCGGCCCCCAGCCCTTCACGCTGCGGGTACAGGCCCACCACGGAGCCGACGAGCGCCTGGGCGTCGGCAAGCCAACGCTCGGCGTCGCCGGGCGTGGGGGTCAGGACCACGAACACGCGTTGCGGAAGGCGGCGCGCGAGCGCCGCCACCAGCACGGCCGCGCTCGATCCGGGAAGGCCGCCCAGCGGGAGCCGGCTGCCGGGCGCGGGGAGCTGCTCCACCAGCGCGCCGGTCGCAGGCAGACCGTCCATCCGATCGAGCAGGAAGTCGAGCGCCATTAGTCGCCGAGGGTCGCGAGGCCCAGCTCCGCGATCGCGACGAGGAGCGCGAGTACCAGCAGCGTCCCGCTCACGTCCGCGCGGCGCGTACCGGCGAACCGGGCGGCAGCGAACTGGGTGTCATCGAGCATGCGCGCCCCCAGCGTCTGCTCCACGAGATCAGGGGAAGCGGGCGTGAGGTCCGACTCCCGCGGGTCGGGCCCATAGACCGTGGCTTCAACCGTGTCGGCGCCGCGTGAGCGGAACTCCACGTGCACGGGACCCTCTTCCGAGCTCACCACCCCCTCGCCCCGGGCGAGCCGGTTCACGAGGGCATCCACGAACGGCACGAACCCCGTGGTGGCGGGGAGCGCGGTCCAAGCGGTGTCCAGGCGGCTGCCGAGCAGAACCAGGTTGCTGTCCCGCACCAGCCAGGGTTCGCCGTTCACAGCCGCGAGGATCGCACTGTCCCCGCTCGCCCCGCGTTCGCCGCCTCCGCTCACACGCTCGATTTGCTCGCGTCGCATCACCGCCACCCCGTTTAGCCCTCCGAGCCGTGGTGCGGAGATCGTCCCGGGAGTGCCCGGTCCCCCGAATCGCCATGACCCTCCCCGCGCCGCAAGCGCGCGGTTTGCCTCGCCCAGGAGCGCCCGGTCCGCAGGCGGGAACACCACGCTCGAGCCGGCGCCTGGTCGGCCGCCGACAGTGATCTCGCTCCCTTCCGCGACGCGCGCGCCCTCTCGCAAGACGGCCAAAGCCGCCGCCACGAACGGGCCGACGTCAGCCCCGGCGCGAACTCGCGCCGGCGGACCGATGTGCCAAGCGAACGGCCGGTGGTCGTCGGCCCGCAGCTCGTCGGGGTCGAGGGCCGCGTCACCAACCCACCACCCCTGGCCGAGGGCAGGCAGCGTCACGGACACCGCCGACCCGGGCGCTGCCAGCGCGCGTCCCACCGTACGGCCGCGCAACCGCACCGTGACCGCCCGGGGCCCGGCGCCCGGCGTACCCACGGCGTTCACCGTGACCGCGCCGCCCACCACCTGCGCCGCCCCGATTCCCCAGTTCGGCGGTGGCGCACCGAAGGGCGCGAGTGCGAGCACCCGCACGCCGCGGGGGACGCCCGCGCGGCCCTCGCCGAGTGCCGTCCGCTGGAGGTCGCTCAGGACATGGACCTCCCGCGCGGGGAGCGGCTCCGCGTCGACGATGCGTCCCGCCTGCTCGACCGCCGCCCTGAGGTCGAGCCGCCGGGAAGACACCGCGACACTCTCCACAGCCGCGACCAGCCCGGGACCCGTCCCCTGTCGCACCACGCCATCCGCGAGCAGAAGCCACACGCGGTCCTCCGGTCGTGCACCCGCGAGTGAGGCGCGCGCGGCAGCCCGCAGGCGCTCGAGCACCGGCCGGCCGTCCCCCACCACGCCCGCAGACGGCGAGTTGTCGAGGATAACCACGAGCGCCGTAGGCTCGTGCGCCCCCCCCGCCCCCCTGGCGCGGGCGCGCACGAGCGGCCGGGCCGCCGCGAGCACGACCAGGACGATCAGCGTGGTCCGCAACAGCAGCAGCAAAAGGTGCCGGAGCTTCAGACGGCGCGCGCTCTGGCGCTCCGCTTCGCTCAAGTAACGCACGGGAGGGAACTCCGCCTCGGGAGGCCGGCGCCGCTCGAACAGATGCAACAGCGCCGGGATCGCGGCGGCGGCGAGCCCGAGCAACACCAGCGGATGCAGGAAGATCACGCGAGCAAGCGCAACGCCAGGCCGAACGGCATGTCGGTTTGCACGTGGTGATACATCACGCCATGCCGCCGGCAGGCGCTCCGCCATGCGGCGATCTCCCGCTGCACCGTCACCGCGTAGGCGCGCGCCAACTCCCGCGGGCGGACCACGACGCTCGCTGTCGACTCAGGGTCACGGAACCGTACCTCAGGCGGTCCGGTCAGCTCCATCTCCGCCCTGTCCATGACGTGAAACACGATCACCTGATGGCCCCGATGACGCAGGTAGCGCAGCGCCGTCAGCGCCAGGTCCCTGTCGAAGAGCAGGTCCGAGATCAGCACCACCAGCCCGCGGCGCGCGAGCAGCGAGGTCACGTGGCGTAGCGCGCCTTCCGCCGCCGTGCCGCCGCCGTCGGGCGTTTCGAGGAGCCCGCGTACCAGCCGCGTCCACTGGCCGGCCTTCACCCGGGCCGGGACCACCTGCCGCACCGCCGCGTCGAATGTGACGAGCCCGGTCGCGTCGCGCTGCCGCAGCAGGATCAGCGCCAACGCTGCCGCCAGGCGATCGGCGTACGCGCGCTTCGTCAGGCGATCCTCGGCGCCCCGCCATGCCATCGAGCGGCTCGAGTCGACGAGAATCATGGCGCGCAGGTTCGTCTCTTCCTCGAATTGCTTGACAAACAGCCGATCGGATCGCGCCAGAATCTTCCAGTCGAGGTACCGGGGCTCGTCTCCAGGCTGGTAAGCGCGGTGCTCGGTGAACTCGACCGAAAACCCGCGAAACGGCGAGCGATGCAGGCCGGCGAGGAAACCCTCCACCACACCCTGCGCCACGATCTCGATCCCCCCGAGCCGGGCGACTTCAGCGGGATCCAGGAGATCGAGGCGGGTGGTGGCCATTGCCGATGGCCACAACCTAATGGCCGCGGGTTTGTCCCCGGTAGAGGACATTACGCCCCAGATGTATCCCGTCACCAGGCGTCTAACGCCATGTCCAAAGGATGCTTAGGCGGCACTTCCCGGCCCGCCTCCACATGGCACGCGACCTGCTCCTTGGCGCCGCAGGAGGACCCATGTTCGCACAACTCGCGTTGCTGGGATTCGCAGTCACGGCCTCGGTCGATCGCCCCAAGGTCGAAGTGTGGACCAATCGCCGTGACGATCCTTATACGTCCGGACAGGCCGTCCGGGTCTACTTCCAGACTGATCAAGACGCCTACGTCACACTGCTCCGCGTCGATACCGACGGTCGCGTGCGGGTGCTGTTCCCGCGCCAGCCGTGGGAAGACAACTTCGCGCATGGCGGGCGGGTGTACGAGGTGGCGAGTCTCACTTCGCGCGAAGCGTTCGACGTCGACGACTACCCCGGCGTAGGCTATCTCTTCGCCGTCGCTGCGGCCGACCCATTCAGCTACGACCCGATCGAGAGCGCGGAGCATTGGGACTATCGGTCCATCGCAAACGACGGCCGGATCCGGGGCGACCCCTACGTGGCGCTCACCGATTTGGCGCAGCGGATTGTGCCACCTGACTACAGCGACTGGGATTACGACATCGCGCCGTACTACGTGCAACAGCACTATCAGTATCCACGGTTCCTGTGCTACGACTGCCACAGCTACGTGAGCTACCGTAACTGGGACCCGTACGCCTACTCCTGCGTCCGCTTCCGCATCGTGGTGTATGACGACCCCTACTATTACCCATACCGTTACTATGGTGGCACCCGCGTGGTGTTCGCCCGGCCGTATCGCCCGGAGCCCCGGTTCATTTTCAAGGATCGCTCGGGCAGCGAGGCCTTCATCACCCGCGTGGGCAAGCGTCCCGTGAACGCCGACCGGCGCCGCGAGATCGGTGTGCGGGAGCGGGACCTTCCCAGGGTCATCACGCCTCAGCAGCGTCCGTTCGTCCGTCCACAGCCGGACGTCGGTAGGCGGCTATTGGATCGGCCCGATCGGCCAGACCGGCCCTATAACCCCGGTAACCCGGGGCAGCGGGATCAGCGCGATCAACCCGATCGCCGGGACCATCCAGACCACCCCGACCACCCGGATCACCCGGATCACCCCGACCACCCAAGCCGCCCCAGCGGAGCCGAGCATCTGTACGGCCGCGGAGGCTCCGCGTCCGCCGCGACGCCGGAACCGCGCCGCGCAGCACCGCGCAACGATGCGCCGCGCCCAGACCGCGCTGCGCCGCCCCAGGCCACGCCACGGCGCGACGCTCCACGTGAGTCCCCCAGGTCGCGCGATCCCGAGCTGCGGCGGCGCAAATCGTAACGCGCGTCACCACCGATCTTGGACTCCTCCCGCGCCCGGCCGTAGTCACTGACAGCCGGGCGCGTTAGGTTTCCGTCCCCGTTCCCCCGAGCCCGATGTCGCGCTTCGCTGCGCTGTGGCTGTTCTTTCCCTGCGCTCTCACCGCGCAGACTCCCGCATCCGTGGAGCGCGCCGCCAGCTCGCTCCGGGCGGACGACATCCGACGCCGCATCGGCCTCCTCGCCGACGACTCCATGCGCGGCCGCAGCACGCCGAGCCCGGAGCTCGAGAAGGCCGCGAGCTGGATCGCGGCTGAGTTCCGGCGCTTCGGGCTGCGTCCCGGCGGGGACAGCGGGACCTACTTGCAGCGTTATCCCATCGTGCGAAAAGCGCTCGACACGGCGGAGACCTTCCTCACGGTGTCTCGCAGTGGGCACGGCTCGGTCGCCCTCAGAGCCGGCAACGACGTGAGCGTGCTGCACGTCGGGCCGCACTTTCCGTCCCAGGACGTGAGCGGGCCCGTCGTCTTGCTCGCCGGGTCGGGCTCCGTCGCCGACTCGCTCACGAGCGCGGATGTCGCGGGAGCGTGGCTCG
>QHTZ01000049.1 GCA_003221005.1 Gemmatimonadota bacterium | reverse complement strand
TGGGAGTCGTGGACGGCGGCGTACACCCAGCCGTGGCTCATGCTCCAGAGCCTGTCGTGGAGCGAGCGCTCGAGCTGGATCACGTGGATCGTCGTGATCCTGATCTACCGCTCGGTCCCCCGGCGCGAGGGTGACGCCGGCGGCATCGGCATTCTGGCGCGCAGCCTGTCGCTCAAGATCCTGAAGCTCGGGCGGGAGAAGACCATGACGGGCAAGGCCGCGCCCTAGAACACCAGCTCCACTCCCAGCCGCACGAGCCGCGGCGGCCCGTAGGCGAAGATGGGCTCCGTATAGTCCCGGGCCGCCGCGAGGTAGAGCGGCATGAGCTCCGCCGGGCCGTCCACGTAGCCGTTGTGGTCCAGGTCCGCCCACGCGCGGTAGCGCGGCGACTCGTAGGGGATCGCCTCCGGGTGCGCGTCGTAGGCAGCCTGCGCCAGCGCTGTGAGCTGCGATGGGCCGATGGTGGCCTGGCCGTCGTCGCGCCGCACGGCCACCAGGTTCCGCCGATTCAAGAGGTTGCGCACGTCGAGGTAGAGGCCGCCCGTGCGTCCGAGCACCGTGAGCGGCCGCCGGATGAGGACATCCACCGCAGACTGCGACGGCAGACGCCAGCTGTTGGGAAGGCCGATGAGCGTGTCGCCGGTCTGGTTGGTGCGGCTGTAGGGCAGTCCCGAGCTGTACCGCACGATCGCCGCGCCTTCGAGCCCCGCCAGTACGGCGGCGGCCGGCACCCGCGCGCCGCGCGGCACGCGTGCCTGCAGGATCACCGTCAGATTGTGGCGCCGATCGTAGTCGAGCGGGAACTCGACCCGCGCGGGATTGAGCGTGTCACCCGTGAGGGTGTCGACGCGGATGCGCCGCAGCAACTGGAAGGCGTTGGTCGCGGTGGCAGTAGCCGACTGGAGCGTGTAGGCGGCCCGCACGCCCCACCAGTCGCGGAACTCCCGCTCCGCCACCAGCTCGGCGCCCTTTACGGAGCCGAAGTCCGCGTTGCCGAAGATCGCCGAATCGGGACTCACGCCGAGCGGGACCGAGGCGACCAGCCCGTCGAGCCGCTTCACGTACACGTTGACGCGGAGCGAGGTCGCCGGAGACGGCCGCGCGCGCAGCGAGAACTCGTATTGCGTCGCCGTCTCGAACCCGAGGTCGGGGTTGCCGCGGCGGAACCGCCCGGTGCGGGTCGTGTCGTCGAACGCCGCGTCCACGAGATACTGGAAATCGGGCGCCTGGCTGAAGCGGCCCCAGCTGGCGACGAACGTGGCGCCCTTGAGGACGGTCGAGACGGCGAGGCGCGGCGAGAGACTGCGCCGCGCCCGCAGACCCCCGCCCCGCAGCACCGCGCGCGGGTCGAACTGGTCGTATCGCACTCCGAACGTGAGCCCCAGGTCGCTCGCGCGGACCTGGGACTCGGCGTACAGCGCGGCGGTGAGCGGCGTGAAGTCCGACGCGACGGCCGGCGGCACGGTGTCGCCCACGGGCAGGAATCCCAGCACCCGCTCGAACGTCTGCACCCGCTGCCGCACCAGCGACCCCCCGACGTAGAGATCCGCGCTGGACGCGAGCCCGACGTCCAGGTCCAGCTGCCCGCGCCACTCGCGGAACCGGTTCCACGCCACTTCGCCGCGCGAGCCGCTCCCGAGGAAGAACGCGGGGACACCCCACGGCGTGGCGCTCGAGTAGTCGGGCGGCGCGAGACCGGGGATCGCTGCAGCCGCGTCGGCCGTGTCCTGGTCGCGCGCGATGTCCTCTCCGACGACGCGGAACGTGCCAGCGGTGAACGCGCCGAAGCGGTAATCCACCGGCGTCGCGAGCGTGCCGCGGGAGAATTCACGCGAGAAGTAGCCGAGCCGGGCATCGAGGACCACCGGCCGCTCGGTCCGCGGGCCGGACACGTGCTGCCAACGCGCGCTCCACAGCGTCCCCGCCACCCGCCGCGCCGGAGCGAACCGGTCGTCGTACTTGAAGGCGGGATCGTACAGCAGTCGCTGCTCGATCGAGCGCGTCCCGAAAACGCGCAGCGTCTCGTGGTCGCCCAGGGGAATGGTCAGCTTCGCCGCGGCATCGTAGGTCTCGCCGCTGTTGTGCGGCAGCAGCCAAGGGCTCGCGCTCCGCGGATCGCGCGGGTCCGCGGGCGCCGGGGCGTCGATCGGGTCGGCGTCGAGACGGCCGGTCGCGTCGAGCGCGGCGAGCAAGCGGATCCCGTGCCCGAGCGGCCCGTCTCCCTCCGCGACGAACCGGTCGAGCCCGTAATCCCAGCCGTGCGGGAGCGGGCGGTCGTTCTCGTACGCGACGCGACCGTGCCAGTGGTCGCCGCCGTCCTTGGTGACGGCGTTGACGAGCCCGGAGATGGCCTGCCCGTATCGCGCGGAGAACGCGTTCGTGACGAGCGTCGCTTCCTCGAGGATGTCCGGCGGCAGCCGGACGCCGAGTCCGCCGCTCGCGGCGTCCAGCTGGTTCTTGACGCCGAGGCCGTCGATGATGAACGACTGCTCCCCCAGTCGACCGCCCCGGTAGCTCTCCCCCACGCTCCCCGCTGAGAGCGCGAGTCCCTCGTCGAGGCTCGAGACCGGGAGCGCCCGCAGCTCCGCCCCCGAGATCCGCTGCGTGGTGGCGGTGGCGAGCGGGTCGAGCACAACGTCGGGCCGGGCCTCCACCGTCACCGGTGCAACGGCGACCGCCTGCAGCTGCAGCGCGAAGTCGACCGTCACGACGGCGCCGCTCTGCACGAGGACACTCTCCCGCACGGCGGTCTGATAACCGATCTGCCCCGCCCGCAGCTGATGCCACCCGCTCCGGATCTCGCGGATGCGGTACGCGCCAGCGCCGTCGGTGACGCCGCCCCGCGGCCCGCTGTCCACGCTGATCAGCACGCGCTCGAGCGGCTGCCCGCTCACGGCGTCGCGCACGTGCCCGCCGATCGCCCCGCCGGCCTGCGCGGCGAGCCGGGCGGCGCAGAGGAGCGGCAGCGCGAGCCCGAGCGGGCGCCGGATCACGGCAGGTCGAACTCCCAGAGATCAGCGCCCCCGCCCCCGCTCGATACGAGCTCCGCGACGAGGCGCTTGCCGGAGGGCGACAAGGCGGGATGGCGGAACGTCGCTCCACCCGGCAACACGGTCTCAGCGGTTGTCTCGAGATCCACGAGGTAGAGAAATCCGCCGGCGTCGCGCTGCACGGCGTACCCGAGGAGCGAGTCGTAGGCGAACGAGATGGTGCCGCCGACTACGGCGACGAGTCGCGTCCCTGCCACCTGCACGTCGCGCGCGATCCCCGCGGCGCCGAAGTCGTGCACCACGGAGTCCGTCGCTCCGGAGAGCACACGCCGGAACACGCGCGAGTCGCCGCCCAGCGTGAAAAAGATCGCGTTCGCCGTGCCTCCCCCCTCGGGCGCCACCGACGACGCGTAGAGCGTCGCCGGCACGGCCTGAGGGGCGGGGCTCGCCGCTCCGGCGTCGAGGAGCGCGATCTCCATACCGGTGCGGAGGGTGTCGAGCGGGCATCCCTTGCACGGCGCGCGGTACGCGATGCGCTCGGCGACGTACACGAGCGTGTCGGAGCCGAGCCACCGCACGTGGGACACCCCCTCCCGGAAGGTCCCGTCGGGGCCGTAGTACGGCAGTGTCGTGAGGGAGCGCGCCGGCGTGGGGTCGGCGAGTGTCCCGAGCACCAAGGCCGAAGCGCGCGGCGCCCGGTCGTCCGGGAGCGAGCTCGTAATGGTGTAGGCCAGCCGGCCGGCCGCGGCGGCCGCCGGCTCCGTCAGGACGTCCGTGGAGTCGTCGGCGGCCGGGAGGCGGTCGCAGATCGTCCGCGCCAGACGCCCCCCGTCTCGCCGATGTTGTACGTGACCCGCCGGGGCGAGCCGGGGACGAACGGTTGGCCCGAGCCGTAGTCGCCGGGCCTGAACGGCTGGCTATGCCCGCAGCCGGTGAGGGCGAGCGCAAGGAGCGAGGCGGCGACGGGGCGCGGCATGGAGCGGAAATGGTACCGCCAAACGGCGTGACACGAAACCGGCGCGCCGCTATCGTGGGCCATGCATGAGCTGCGCGTGCTCCATCCCGGCGACGAAGCCGCGCTCGACGCGTTTCTCGCGCAGCATGCGGACACGTCGATGTTCGCGCGGTCCAAGACGGCGGCTAGTAAGCGCTTGAGCCCATCTTGGGGGGGCGCGCACCTCGATCCACTCGTTCGTGAGCCCGCCAGCAGCACACTGCGTCAAGCCCCAGTTCAGACAGGGGCGTTGCGACCGTGGCCAGCGGGCTTAAACTCGAGTGTTGTCCGTTAGCTGCCGGCGAACCAGAGGGACACATGGCCGACACGATCACTCAGCGCAGGGCTGAGCAGTGGATTCGTGAGGTATGGCTCCCGAGCGTGTTTCGGCAAACGTTCCGCAAGCAACCTGTGCGCCTCACTTCGGGTGGCGAGTTTGAATTCGACGCGATCAGCAGCGACCGCCGGGTGATCGTGACAGTATCCACCAGTCGTCATCACACAAACTCCGGTCGCCGCGGCGCCGGGAAGCTGAACAAGATTCGCTCTGACATCCTGTT
>QHTZ01000059.1 GCA_003221005.1 Gemmatimonadota bacterium | reverse complement strand
CGAGGAGGGGCACCTCGGCGCAGCCGGGCTCGACGTGTACTTGGAGGAGCCCAAGATCCACTCGCGGCTCCTCGCCGCGCCCCGCACCGTGCTGCTCCCGCACCTGGGGAGCGCGACGCCACAGGTGCGCCGCGCCATGGCTGCGGCGGCACTCGCGAACGTGCGGGCGGTGCTCAACGGTGATCCGCCGCTGACGCCGGTGTTCCGCTAGCGCCACGGTTCAGAGCGTCGCCCGCCACCGCTCCCACTGCGCCTTCTGCTTCGACATGAAGCCGACAAACCCCGGATCCGTCCGGATGCCGTTCAAGAAGGGTTCGCCGGCGAAACACGGATAGCAGGGCATCCCGCCATCGGCCACGCGACGCAACCACTGTACCGCCGAGTCCGGCCGGTGGAGCAACGCGTAAGCGAGAGCGATGTGGTAGCCGGCGTGATGGAAGTGGATGTATCCCTTCCCCTTCTGGACAGCGGTCTGCATGTCTCGTTCCGCGCCGGGTGCGTCCCCGGCCATGGCAAACCAGACGGCCCGCGCGCTTGTCACAACGCCGCCCCGGTCTTCAGGATGCTCCCGCAGGTAGTTCTGTATCAGTGCGAACGCCGAGTCGCGCCGCCCCAAGTGCAGCAGCACGAACGCCATTTGATAGTACCAGTAGGGCGGGTTGGCCTCGGGGTCTACCTGGCTCAGGATTCTTAGGGCCTCCTCATATTGCCCTTTGTGTGCACGTGCCTCCGCGATGCGCCGCAGGGCGTTGTCCGAGCGGGGCGAGATCGCGAGCGTCTTCTGAAGATCGGCAATCGCTTCGTCGAGCATTCCGATATGCAGATAGATGTTCCCCAGATTGTGGTGCCCTATGTTCGGGTCGAGGCTCAGGGCGCGCCGGATTTCCTGGATCGCTCGCTCGTGGAAGAAATGGTTTGAGGGCCCCCACAGCAGGCGGGCCTGGGCAAGGTGTGCCTCCGCGAGATTCGGGTCGAGGCGAAGCGCCTTGTCCGCGGCCACCTGGGCTCGTTCAAGGGCCGCCGTGTCCCCCGGATCGAATTCGCTCACCCGCAGCGCGTAGGCGCGCGCCAGCCCGGCCTGGGCAGCGGCAAAGCTCGGATCCAGCGCCACGATGCGCTCGAACAGGGTGATCGCGACCGAATCGTTCTCCCGATTCTGACGCTGGGTGAGAAGCATGTCGGCGCGCAGGTACAAATCGTACGCCTCGGCGTTGCTCGTGAGTGGGGCCCGGGGATGCGGCCGCTCCCGCCCGCCCCCAAGGCTGAAGCCGACCAGCAGCGCCAGAGCGGCGGCTGCCGAGAGGCCCGCGCCGAGTGCGAGCTTTGCTCCCCGGCTTTTCGATTGGCGCCGGCTCGACCCTTGCTCGAGGGCCGGCTGGGTCAGCGCCTGCGCAAACTCCGTCGCGCCGGCGTAGCGGTCCGCCGGCACTTTGGCCAGGGCCTTCAGCACGGCCTGCTCGACCCCGCGGGGCACCGTCTTCCGCACCGTCCGGATCGGCGCGACGGGGTCCACGGCGTGACGCGCGAGAATGGCTTGGGCCGTGGGCCCGGTGAATGGCGGCGTCCCGGTCAGCATCTCGTAGGCCACGCAGCCGAGCGCGTAGAGATCGCTCCGCCCATCCACCTGCCCGTCTTCCGCCCCCTGCTCCGGACTCATGTAGGCGGGTGTGCCGAGCGCCATGCCCGTCTCAGTGAGCCGCTCGCTGCCGGCGGCGCTGATCGCTCGCGCGATCCCGAAGTCCGCCACGAGGGCGTGGCCGTCTTCGAGCAGAATATTCTCCGGCTTGATGTCGCGGTGCACTACACCCAGGCCGTGGGCGTAGCCCAGTGCCTGCGCCACGTCGCCCGTCACGCGAATCGCTTCGGCGATCGGGAGTTGCGGCTCGCGCTCGAGGCGTGCGCGCAGGGATTCGCCTGCGACGTAGGGCATGACGAAATAGAGGAGGCCATCCGTCTCGCCCGAGTCGTGCAGCGCGACGATGTGGGGGTGCTGGAGCCGAGCAGCCAGCTGGATCTCGCGGAGGAAGCGCTCGGCGCCCACGGCGGCCGCGAGCTCGGGGTGGAGCACCTTGATCGCCACCGGGCGCTCGTGCTTCAGGTCGTGGGCGAGGAAAACCGCCGCAGTCCGCCCGTGCGCCAGCTCGCGCTCGACGCGGTAGCGATCGGCAAGCCCGGCGCGCAGCCGCGCGAGCAGATCCATTGGGGGTAGCGGAAGCGACCCGGGCGCCCGCTCCCGCGCTCGCACCGCGGCAACCAAAGCCTCCGTTTCGGGTGCCGGCTGAGCTTCGTATTCGTCGGCGAGCCGCGCCCTGAACTCCTCGTACGCTTGCAGCGCGCCCGCCCGGTCGCCGTGCCGGTCCAGTACGGTGATCAGACGGCGCAACAGCGCTTCCTCGTTCGGGGCGAGGTCTAGCGCCCGACGAGCCCAGTGAGCGGCGGTGGTGAGGTTGCCGTCGGCTTCGCAGTGCTCCCCCAGCATCCGCGCCGCTCGCGATGCCGTCTCCCGCAGCCGACTGCGCTCGGTCTCGAGCCACCGCTCGAAGTCCGGCGCCCCCGCGATGAAGAATCCCTCCAGCAGATCGCCCCGATAGACGTCGAGGGCCTCTCGGAACTGCGCGCCGTCGATCGCGCGGCCGAAGGCAGCCACGTCACACGAGACCCGATCGAAGTCGAGGCCAAGCTCCTCGTCGCCGCGGCTCGCGACGGCGTCGGCGCCCAACGCGTCGCGGACCACGTGTAGGGCCTGGCGCAGCGCGGCGCGGGCATGCTCCTGGTCGAGCTCCGGCCAAAAGAGTGCCAACAGGCTGTCACGGCGGTGGAAGCCTGGGGGTGTCGCGGCGGCGAGGTAGGCGAGGAGGGCGAGGCGTCGGGGCTGGCCGAGCAGAGCCCGGACGTCGCGCCCATCGGCGCTCGTGAGGCTCAACCTCCCGAGCAAGCGGAGCTCGATCATGCGAGGCCTCGGCGGCATGCGGCGCAGTTCGGAGGCTCACGAGCAAGGCGCGGTCGCCGTTACGGCCGGCGTGACGGTCGCATCACAAGGGCGTGACGCGGCTCTCCTAAACTGGCTCCGCAAGTCAAACCTAGCCCCGCTGCAGGGGCACAGCAATCACAGTTTCTAAAGGAGAAGCGCGATGAGACGCATCAGTGGAAGGCTCACGGTCGGCGCGGCGCTCTTGGCGCTGGTGCTGGCATGCAATCCGGACACGCCGGTCAGGCCAGGTTCGCCGGCATTCGACGAATTCGCGGAGTCTGCGGAGTCTCCGGACGTGGTCACCGAGTGGAATCGAAACACGCTGAATGCGATTAAGGTGGAGAACACGAATCCCGTGATCACGGGACGGCGTCTGGCCATCGTCCAGGCGGCCGTCTTCGACGCAGTCAACGGAATTGAGCGCCGGTATATCCCCTACCATGTAGGCGCCGATGCGCCACGGGGGGCCTCGCGTCGCGCCGCCGCCATCCAGGCGGCCTACGTTGCCCTCGTAAACCTCTTCCCATCACAGAAAGCCACGTTCGATCTCGAGCGGTCGGCATCGCTCGCCTCGATTACTGACGGCGGAGAGCTTGAGGAAAGCGAGTCCATCGCGCGCGGCATCGAGTGGGGAGAGGAAGTTGCCAACGACATCCTCGCGTGGCGCAGCACTGACGGCTTGAACCCTCCTTTCAATGCTCCGTGCCCCATCCCCCTCCCTTCGTCGCCGGCCCCGGGGCAGTGGCGTCCGACGCCCCCCGACTTCCGTGCGGCCGTGTTCCCGCAGATGGCCTGTGTGACTCCGTTTGCGATGGCTTCCCCTTCGCAGTTTCGTCCGGCCGGACCGCCCGACTTGGCGAGCGACCAGTACACTAGAGACTTCAATGAGGTCAAAGAAATCGGCAGCGCAACCAGCTCGACCCGCACGGCTGAGCAAACGCAGATCGCCCTCTTCTGGGATGATAACGGCGTGGTCCACTGGAATCGAATCGCCTTATCCATGGCCGCTGAGCGTCACACGACCCTCTCGGAAAACGCCCGCCTGTTTGCTCTGCTCAACATCGCGATGGCCGATGCCACTATTGCCGCCTGGGACGCCAAGTTCCATTACAACTTCTGGCGTCCCGTCACCGCGATTCGCCTGGCTGACACCGACGGCAATCCTGCGACCACCGCGGATGCCGAGTGGTTCCCGCTGCGCCTAGTAGGGGGTATGCACAACACACCCGCGCATCAGGACTATCCATCAGGCCACAGCACGAGCAGCGGCGCCGCAGCTGCGGTGCTCGCCTCCTCCTTCGGTGATAACGCCACGTTCACCGCCGCGTCGGACAACCTCCCCGGTGTGCTGCGCACGTATACCAGTTTCTCAGGGGCGTCCGAAGAGGTGAACGACGCCCGAGTCTACATTGGCATTCACTTCCGCTCAGCCTGCATCGACGGGCGAGCGACAGGCGATGCGATCGGTAACTACGTTGTGGCGAACGTCGCGCAGCCTAATCATGGAAGGCGTTCATAGCGTGTGAAGGTACGGGGCGTCGGGGCGACGGATCGCCTCGACGCCCCTTCGCTCACAGCGTCGCCCGCCAGCGCTCCCACTGCGCCTTCTGCTCGCGCAAGAAGGCGACGAATGCGGGATCGCGGCGGATGTTGTCGAGATTGCGATCGCTCGCAAACAGCGGGTAGCACGGCAAGCCGTTCTCCGCCGCTCGGCGTAACCACTCGACCGCGGCCCGCGGCTTCCGGAGCCGCGCGTATGCCGTGGCGATGCTGTATGCGGCGTGGTGAAAGTGAACGAAGCCCTTCCCCTTCTGTATGGCCGACTGGATGTCGGCCTCCGCCCGGCGCGCGTCGCCCTGCTTGGCGAACACGATAGCGCGCAGGCCGGTCATCAGGCCGCCGCGGTCTTCCGGATGGTCGTGTAAGGAACGTTCGATCAGCGCCGAGGCATCCTCGTTCCTGTCGAGCTGAATGAGCGCCCACGCCGCGTCGTAGTTCCAGAACGTCGGGTTGTATTCCGGGGGAACTGCTCGGAAGATCCGGAATGCCTCTTCGTATCGCCCCTGCCACAGCTCGGTCTCACCGATGCGTTCCTGCGCCATCCAGTCGCCGGGGTCGATGGCAAGCGTCTTGCGCAGCTCCTCGACCGCCTTGTCGAGCAGCCCGATGTGCATGTAGACGAGCCCGAGATGATGATGCGCGGCGTCCAGGTTGGGGCTGAGCTCGACAGCACGCCGGTCTTCCTGGATCGCGCGCTCGTGGGCGAACTGTTTGGTCGCACCCCAGATCAGATTGGCCCGGGCGAAGTGGGCCTCCGCGAGATCGGGGTTCAGCTGGAGGGCTTTCTCTGTGGCCACGAAGGCTCCCTCCAGGGCCCCTGAGTCCCGAGGCGCGAACTGGGCGACCCTCAGCGTGTAGGCGCGCGCCAACCAGGCGTGGGCAACGGCGAACGACGGATCGAGCGCCACGGCTCGCTGCAATAGCGCAATCGCGATGGAGTCGTCCTCCCGGGTCTCGTGTCGCACGCGGATCTTGCCCCGCAGGAAAAGATCGTAGGCCTCGAGATTGTTGGTGGGTGGTGTTCGGAGGCTCTGCGCCTCCGCCGCGGTCACCGGGAGTTTCAGGGCCGAGAGCACACCGCGCGCCGCCGCGTCCTGGATGGCAAAGCGGTTCTGCGTAAGGTCCTCGAACCGGTCGGCCCACAGCTGGTTCCCTGACGTGGCATCAAGCAACTCCAAATCGACCCGGAAGCGACTTCCCGATCGCTGGACGCCTCCTTCCAGCAGCGCATCGACATGCAATGACTCGCCGATGACGCGCGCGGGGAGCGCCGTGGCCTTGAGGGGCAGGACCGATCGCTTGGAAATGACTCGGAGGGCCCGCACGCGCCCGAGATCAGTGATGAGCGCCGTCGTCATCCCGTCGGCGAACGCGTCCTGCGTCGTGTCGCCGGAGAGGTTGTCGAGCGGCAGCACAGCGACGGAACGGCGCCAGGTCCCGCCGCTCGCGGCCGAGAGGCGGCCTCGCCAGCCGCCAACATTGAAGCCGATGAACAGCGCCACGGCCGCGGCCACCGGAAGACCTGCAGCGAGCGCGACCTTGGCCTTTCGGCTCCCGCCCCCCCGCCATCCCCCCTGGGGCTCGAGGTTCGACGCAGCCAGGACTTGCGCGAACTCGACCGCACCGGTGTGGCGATCCGCGGGCACCTTCGCCAACGCCTTCAGCACCGCCCGCTCGACCTCCTCGGATACCGTATTTCGCACGGTGCGGATGGGAGCCACGGGATCGACGGCGTGTCGCGCCATGATCGCTTGCGCGGTGGGGCCGCTGAACGGCGGGGCACCCGTCAGCATCTCGTACACCACGCAGCCCAAGGCGTACAGGTCGCTGCGGCCGTCCACCTGCCCATCCTCCGAACCCTGCTCAGGGCTCATGTAGGCGGGTGTGCCGAGTGCGATGCCCGTTTCAGTGAGCCGTTCGCTACCCGCAGCACTGATCGCGCGAGCGATCCCGAAGTCCGCAACGAGGGCGCGGCCGTCGGCGAGCAGGATGTTCTCGGGCTTGATATCCCGGTGCATCACGCCCAGGCCGTGGGCGTAGCCCAGTGCGTTGGCCACGTCGCCAGCAATGCGCAGCGCCTCAGCGATGGGCAGCTGCGCCTCGCGGTCGAGGCGATCCCGGAGGGACTCGCCCACGACGTACGGCATGACGAAGTACAAGAGGCCGTCCGCCTCGCCGGAGTCGTGCAGCGCGACGATGTTGGGATGCTGCAGCCGAGCCGCGAACTGAATCTCGCGGAGGAAGCGCGCTGGCCCCACTGCGGCGGCGACCTCGGCGTGCAGCACCTTGAGCGCAACCTGCCGGTCGTGCTTCAAGTCACGGGCTACGAAGACCGTCGCCGTTCGCCCGCGGGCCAGCTCGCGCTCGATTCGATAGCGGCCGGCGACGCCAGCCTGCAGCCGTGGCAGCAGGTCCACCGCGGGGAGCGGCACCGGTGGCGCTGCCTGGGCTCGCGCCCGGACTGCCGCAACCAGCGCCTGCGTCTCGGCAGCGGGCTGCGCGGCGTAGTCCTCGGCGAGCTGGTGCGCGAACGCCTCATAGGCCTCGAGCGCGCCGGCGCGATCGCCGTGATGGTCCAGCAGACGGATCAACCGGCGCACGAGCGTCTCGTCACTCGGCGCCAGCCGCACGGCTCGCCGGGCCCAGTGCGTGGCCGTCGTGAGATTGCCCTGCGACTCACACTGCTCGACCAGGGCTCGCGCCGCCCGCGAGGCTGCCTCCTCCAACCGGGCGCGCGCGCTCTCGAGCCAGCGCTCGAAGTCGGGCGCCCCCGAGATGAAGAACCCCTCGAGCAGAGGACCACGATACAAGTCCATGGCCTCGAGCCACTCGCCGGCACTACTAGCGCGCTCGAAGGCTGTGACGTCCGACCAGATCTGCCCGAAGTCCAGGCTTACCTCCTCGTCGCCGCGGCCGACTACGCCGCCCGAGCCGAGGGTCGTGCGGAGCACGCGGAGCGCCTGGCGTAGTGCGGTACGCGCATGCTCCTGGTCGAGCTCGGGCCAGAACAGCGCCAGCAGGGTGTCGCGGCGGTGGAAGCCCAGCGGTGTTGCAGCGGCGAGGTAGGCGAGGAGGGCGAAGCGCCGAGGCTGTCCGAGGAGAGTCCGCACCTCGCGCCCGTCGGCACCGGTGAGGCTCAGTCTCCCGAGCATGCGGAGCTCGATCATGCGAGGCCTCGGTGGCGCACGCGGCGCCGTCCAGAGGTCCACGCACGCCTTAGGGGTCGTGACGGCCGGCGTCACGCTCGCGTCACAGGGACGCTACGCCCCTCCTCTAGACTGGCTCCGCGAACGAAACCTAGCCCGGCAGCAAGGGCGTGGCAACGAACTGAGCCGTCACCGGTCGATCCCGAGACGGCGACCGACAAACAGGAGGTGTCTGATGAAACCGATCGAGAGACTCACGCTCTTCTGCGCACTGGCGGCTGTGGCCTCCGCCTGCGATTCGGACAAACGCCTGTTCGGCCCTGACGCCGCGCAGCCCCTCGTGGCTGCCGCCAGCGGCGTCCCGTTTACCGAAGGGCTCGCGAGTCCTGCATGGCAGGAGACAGCGCGCAACGTCATCATGCGGTCCACACTGCTGTCGGGCAACTCCGCCCGCGCGACGCGCGTGTACGCCTATCTCAGCGTCGCGCAATATGACGCCGTGGTGAGCGCCGAGGACGCCCTCGGCGGGGACGCGTCCGAGACGCGGGCAAGCGCCGGAACCGGTCTAGGCTCTGGCGGTCGCAGCCGGCTCGAAGCCGACCGCGGGGCGGTCGCGGGCGCGTCCGCCGTCGTGTTGGCCTACTTCGATCCCGCCGACGCACAACTGTTTGAGGACCAAGTGCAGCAGCAAGCGGAGGCGGGACCGGGCCAGCCGCATCCCGACTTCGTGCGCGGAGAGGCCGTGGGCCGGCAGGTAGGCGCGGCAGCGATCGCGCGGGCCCAGACCGACGGGTTCGATCTGCCCTGGACCGGCACGGTTCCGCTCGGGCCAGGTGTGTGGTTCAGCAGTGCGAAGCCGCCTCAGCCGCCTGCCAACGCCCAGCTCCCAGGCATGCGCCCGTTCTTCCTGACGTCGGCCGATCAGTTCCGGCCGGCCCCGCCGCCGGCGTTCGGTTCGCCCGCGTACCTCAGCGCGCTCGCCGAGGTGCGAGGCATCTCCGACACCCGCACGGCTGAGCAGGTGAACATCTCGCTGTTCTGGGCTCGGGGCGCTGGCACGAGCAGCGCCGGGGGTCTGTGGAATACGATCGCCACCGGTTGGATCGAGGAGAGCGCGCTGCGCGAGCGCGAAGCGACGCACGTGTTCGCGTTGCTCGACGCGGCGATGATGGACGCGGCGATCGGCTGCTGGGACGCGAAGCTCACGTATTGGTTCATTCGTCCGCCGCAGGCCGACCCCGCTATCACGCTCATCCCCGCGATCGGTCTGCCCAACCACCCGTCGTACCCGTCGGCGCACAGCTGCTACTGCGGCGCGGCCGCCGGGATTCTGAGCGCGTTCTTCCCGGCGAAGGCCGATAGCCTGGACGCGATGGTGGCTCAAGCCGGGCTCGCGCGGATTTACGCCGGCATTCACTACCGGTTCGACGTCGAGACGGGGGCGCAACTCGGCCGCAACGTCGCTCGATCTGCGAACGAGGTCGATCGGTCCGGGAGCTCGGTGGCGGCGGTGCGGTAGGCGGCGCCGAACTAGGACTGAAGGAGGAACACATGAAACCGACGTGGACTACGTGTCGGGCAAGCTCGGGTCCCCCGGAGTTCGCCGTGGCGAGCTGCTCACCGAGTTGCAGCTGCGTTTTTGAGCGGAGCCTCCGGTGGGGCGCGAAATAAGGGACCCTTGAGTAGGAGCGCTTGGAACCGAGGCTCGCGCCGGAGGGGATCAAGTGGCGGGTCGAGCCTCAAGTGCAGTTGGAAGTGCAAGTCGCGCGCCGGCCGATAGCGCTCGAGCCACGCCAACGCTCGGTCGACGCCGCCGAGTACTGCGTACGCGGCTGCGATGTTGACCGCGCTATGGTTATCAGGCGCCGCGAAGTCTGTGCGGGCCTCGGCTTCGGCCACAAGCCTGCGTGCGCCAAAGGTGTCGCCGGCCGCGGCCGCCAGGGAGACGAATCCCGAAAGTCCGTTGCTCCCAGGCCCGGTGGGCAAGCGACGGGCGGCGCCCAGCTGCGATTCCGCCTCGTCGCGGCGGCCCCGTGACAGCGCAGCCTGGCCGGCGATGACCCGCCCGAGTCCGTACAGGGGGTCCGTCGCCACTGCGCTGTCCGCCCACGCGGCCGCGCTGTCGTAGGCACGCCACCACCAGTAGTGGATAGCAAGGAACGCCTTGGCCCGGACGAATCCCGGATCCAAGGCGATCGCCCGGTGCCACGCCGCTCCCGCGCTGTCCCGACTTCCGGTCTCCTCAAACGCCATTGCCAGCTGGTCCCAGGCCTCAGCATTGAGCGAATCGAGGGCCAGTGCCCGGTGGATCGCTCGCAGCGCGGGTCCGCGACTGGTGGGGTCCACGTCTTCCGACGCCGATGCGCGGGTCAGCCATGCGTCGACGCCGGTGCTGTCCAGCTGGAGCGCACGGTCGCTCGCGCTGATCTCACGCGTCAGCAAACTCTCTCGCGAGACGCCGCGGACCGGGGAACCCCACCGGGTCGCATTGTGCAGCACCGCAGCGAGTCCGGCCCACGCAGGAGCGAAGGTGGAGTCCCTGCGGATCGACTCGGACAAAAGTGCCACCGCTCGGCCGAGGCTGGGTGCGGTTCGCCTCGAGGCTTCGTATCGGCCCCGCAAGAACAGGTCGTAGGCGGCGGGATCGGGGGGCAGCGCGGGGCGCTCGGTGGGAGCCCCGGCCGGGGCCCCCAGCGCGCGGAGAACGCCACTTGTCAGCGTCTGAGGGACGGTAATCGCCCCGTGGCTCCGCAGAGCAAGCCGGGTCGCCCACACGATCTCACCGGAGCCGGTGCGCTCGAGTTGCGCCGTGACGTCGAGGGTGTCCTGCGCGTGCCTCACGCTCCCGGTCAGGATGTAATCCAGGCCGAGGCGCGCTTGGGGCACGCGGAACACGCGCAGGAGGTGGGCGGCGCTGAGCGAGCGGGTGAGGTCCTCGGTGAGCGCGGCACCCAGGTACGCGTCGAGCGTGTCCCCCGAGCGGTTTTCGAATGAGACGATCCCCACGGACGCTCGGCTCAGGCGTGCGTTGGCTTGCTGGTGTCGGATCGCCATCACAGCGGCCAAGAGTGCTAGGCCGGTGGTCCCAACGACCCAGCGCTTGCCCGGTAGCGTGAATCGCCGTGCCGCCGGCTCGGTGGAGACGGCCGAGGGCGGCTGTGCCGCGGTCTGAGGCGCCGTGAAGGATGCCGGAGCCGGGCGCAACGCGGGCTGGGACGCGCTCTCGCGCGAGCGCACGAGAGCGATCAACGCCTTGGTCTCCGCGGCCGGCTCTACCTGCCAGTCGACGGCGACACGCCGCGCGAATTCTTCGTACACCTGCACGGCGCCCACTCGGTCGCCCAGATCGTCCAGAAGCGCGACCAAGCGGCGGAGCGTCTCTTCATCGCCGGGGACGAGCGCCGCCGCGCGACGCGCCCAATGTGCGGCGACCACGAAATCGCCGTCTGCCTTGCCGCGCTGCGCGACCGTCCACGCGGCCTGGCACGCTCGGTTCCGCGACCGCGCTCGCTCATCCTCCAGCCAGCGCTCGAATTCGGGCGAATCCGAGAGGAAGAAGCCTTCGAGCAGACTGCCCCGGTAGAGCTCGAGCGCGTGGCCCCAGTCACTCGCCTCGAAGGCATGCTGGAAAGCGCGAACGTCACACCCCAGCCGTTGCTCGTCGACGCCCACTTCCTCATCGCCACGGCTGGTGAGCACGTCGGCGCCCAGACCCTGTCGCAGACCGTGGAGCGCCTGGCGGAGCGCGGCGCGCGCGTGTTCCTGGTCGAGCTCCGGCCAGAAGAGTCCGAGTAGGGTGTCCCGCCGGTGCAGGCGGTACGGAGTGGCCGCGGCGAGGAAGGCCAGGAGGGCGATGCGCTTGGGCTGAGTGAGGATGGAGTCGAGCTCCCGCCCGTCGCTCCGCCGCAGGTCGAGTCCACCAAACAGCCGAAGCTCGATCACATGGGCACCTGATAACGCTCCCATCACAGACCCATCACAGTCGCCTGACGGCCGCGTCGCAGCGTGCGGTCGCCCTAACGTAGCCGTGACGTCTGCGAGCGGCAATCACGCCGGCTCGGGATGGGTTCGCGGATCAGGGGCCCTGTGAAAAGGAGTAGCGTCATGAAACCGCTTCGCAGCATCCTGAAGTTGTCGCTCGCTATTGCGCTGGTTCAAGCGTGTAACCGCGATGGCGGGCCCCTTGGTCCGAATGCCTCGCGCGCGCGGGCTGACGTCGCTGTTGCAACAGCCCGGTCGACCGGGACCTGGACAGCGGTGGCGTCCATGCCGACGGCGCGTTTCGGGCTCGCGGCGGCGACCGGAAAGCACGGCATCATCTACGCGCTCGGCGGCTCGATTGGTCTTGCGGGGCCCATCGTTGCCACAGTGGAAGCATACCACCAGAAGACCGGCAGCTGGTCTCCGGTGGCCCCGATGCCGACGCCCCGCCGCTACCTGATGGCGGCGACCGACCGGCCGGGACGTATCTATGCCATCGGCGGCGCGCTCGCGGGTGTGTTCCGCAGCGTCGTCGAGCGCTACGATCCGGCAACCGACAGCTGGAGCGCTGTGTCACCGCTGCCGGTAGCACTCTGTTGCGGAGCGGCGACGACTGGACGGGACGGCAGGATCTACGTCATTGGAGGATTCGCGAACGGCAACGTGCAGCTCAGCAATGTGGAGGCATACGATCCGGCGACCGACACCTGGACCAACCTCGCCCCGCTGCCTGCTCCTCGAGCGGGCAAGCTCTCAGCCGTCACGGCGCCGGACGGCCGAATCTACGCGATCGGCGGCATCAACGGCGTCACTACCGTCACGACCGTGGACGCATACGATCCGTGCACCGATACCTGGACGCCCGTGGCGAGCATGCCGACCGCGCGCCGATTTCTGGACGCCGTGCTCGGTCGAGGTGGGATTATCTACGCTCTGGGCGGCACGGTTGGCTCGGTCGGATTTCCCGGTACCCAGGAATTGACTGCAGTGGAAGCGTACGATCCTTCGCCGGATACTTGGTCGCCCGTGGCTCCGCTGGCCACGCCCCGCGGAGCGCTCGCCGCGGCGGTGGGGCGAGCCGGAACGATCTTTGCCATCGGCGGCTTCGATGGCACGAGCGCGCTCAACTCGGTGGAGGTCTTCACGCCGCGGCCGCCCGACATAGCGGGAGACGAGCCGGGAGAAGACCAAGGTGAGGACGGCGATCCGGTTGCCCCGCAGTGCGAACGCGGCGCATGATCAATACTCGAGAGGCGTCGAAGCTCTCCGCAGCTTCGACGCCTCCTCGCTGCGAGGGCAGGCGATGGCCGTCAGAACCGCCGCGAATAGCCCACGAAGATCAGCATCCGGGCGAGGTCGCCAGCGGAGCGCGTGGGGCTCGGAACCCCGTTGGGCCGCACCATCGCACTGTCCGCCAAGCTCCCGCTCACTCTGATCGGACTGCTCACGGTGAACGTGCTCCTGCCCCGGGTAAGCGCTACGGCCGGATCCAGGAACACGACGTGCCCGGGCCGCCGGAAGCCCGCGTCGCCGCCGCCCACGAGATCGTGGTACGGAATGCCATCGATGCGTCCGCCGAGGCTCACGGACAAGCCGTGCGTTGGCAACAGCAAGTACATCAGCCCCACGCGAGCTGAATACACGTCCGGCACAGACCAGTAGACGGAACTATTCGGCGCCGGCCTCGATACGTCGCTAAGCGCGCGCGGGCTGACGAGGTAGGCCCCTGCCAGGTAGGCGACGGCCCCGGCGAACAATCGTCGAAAGGCCTGCATCTGCAGGATGACACCCCAGCCGCCGTCGCCAGGCTGGATCGATTGGTCCACCGGGTACTGTATCCAGCTTCCATCGGCTCGGAACAAGCTATCGGCGTACCTGTTGCTCCCCGTAGGCGCCTTCACGCCGAGACCGAGCGCGACATTCCCTTTGGCATGTGTCCGGGGGTTCAACAACCATGCGCTGCCGACGAGACTGATGTCGCCGAGCCCAACGGCGTGGGCGTCGTGGCGAACAGTGTCGGCCCGAACGGCGGACTGCGTTCCGTCCAACACGGGAACCGTCAAGTTCAGGCTGAATCGATCGGTCGCGGCATACGTCACGGTGACGTCCGCCGAATGGATGTGGTAGATGATCGGGGCGCCGAACGGGGCGAAGCTGTTGTTGACTTGATCGCCCAGGAAAAACTGATTTCCATGGAGATAGCGGTAGCCGACCGCGACCCGCCATTCGTGGGCCCCGAGATCGGTCAGCTTGGATTCGCCTTGTCCCCCCAAACTGGGGGTTGTGAATCGGATCGGGGGTCAGCCCTGGGCGAACGACTGCCGTGGCAGCGCGAGGAGGCCGATGCCGATCGCGAGCACGACCGCCGGGCGGCGAACTGAGACGGCGAATGATGGTAGCGACATGGAAAGGTCCTCCGTTCGGTGTTTGATTCGCTATGGCGTGGGTAGGATCGCAGCGAGCCCGCGCTGGATGGTCGCCGTCGTGATGGGACCGGGATTGACAAGGCGCACGATGCCCTGCGCATCGATGAACACCGAGGTCGGCACGCCGCGGAGCGCGTAGCTCTTGCGGGCCTTCCCGCTCTGGTCGAGTAGCACCGGGAACGGTATCTGGAACTCGTCCACGAATCTTCGCACGTCGCTCATGTGCTCCTGATCGGTCAGGTTGATCGCCAGCACCTGCAGTCGCTGATCCCGGTGCAGGTTGTACGCGGCGATGATGTCGGACATCTCCCCGCGACAGGGCGTGCACCAGGAGGCCCAGAAGTTGATGAACACAGGGCGCCCGGCATAGTCGGCGAGGGTCGCGCGGACGCCGGCGAGCGTCTTCAAGGTGAAGTCGGGCGCGGGCGATCCCAGCGTCTGGGCCGACAGCGGGCCTGCAGCGGTGAGAAGCGTCGCGAAGGCGATCGAGAAGAGCTGCGAACCGAGCTGCACTGGGTCCCCCCAAAGCAAGACGCCGAGCTCCCGGGTCGGGAGCTCGGCGTCTGCCGCGTTGCCTCGAACTAGGCTACAGCAACATTGTGCTCACGCGCTGGCATGTCAAGCAGGCGCTGCTTACAGCGTCGCGCCGTACCGCGCCCATCGGGCCTTCAGTTCCCGCATGAAGGCGACGAAGCCCGGATCGCTCCGGATGTTGTCGAGATTCGGGTCTCTCGCGAAGTAGGGGTAGCAGGGCCAGCCGGTCTCCGCCGCCTGCCGGAGCCAGTAGAGAGCGCGGCTCGGCTGGTGCAGCAGGGCATACACGGAAGCGATGTTGTACGCGGTGTGATGAAAATGGACGTATCCCTTTCCCTTCACGAGGGCGGTCCGGACATCCTCCTCCGCCCGCGCCGCATCTCCCGCCTTGGCGAACAGCACGGCGCGCGTGCTCGTGACTACGCCACCGGGGTCATCCGGGTGCACCCTCAGGTAGCGCTCCATGAGCGTGGTCGCTTCGTCGTTCCTGCCGAGATAGAGCAGGGCCCAGGCAACCTGATAGTTCCAGAGGGATTGGTTGGACTGGGGCGGGACTTGGCGGATCAGGCGTAGGCCGTCCTCGTATCGCCCCTGGTATACGAGGGCGAGGCCGATGCGCCGCGTGGCGCCGTAGTTGCCCGGATCGATGGCGAGCGTGCTGCGAAATTCGTCAACGGCTTTGTCGAGGAGCCCGAGGTGCAGGTAGATGGTACCGAGGCCGTGATGCGCCTGGGCCAGGTTCGGGTTGAGCTCCAAAGCGCGGCGATATTCCCCCACGGCCGGCTCGGGCGCCAACCGGCCCGACAGGCCGGACAGCAGAGCGCCTCGAGCGAAGTGAGCTTCCGCAAGTTCCGGGTCGAGGCGCAGCGCCTTTTCCGTCGCCACCCAGGCCCGTTCGATGACCGCTGTGTCGCGCCACACGAACTGTTCGACTCGCAGGACGTAGGCGCGGGCCAACTCTGCGTGTGCCGCCGCGAAGTCCGGATCGAGCGCTGCCGCTCGCTCGAGCAGCGTGATCGCGACCGAATCGTCCTCCCGGTTTTCACGGCGCAGTCGGATCTTCCCGCGAAGGTAGTAGTCGTATGCCTCGAGATTCTTGGTGGGGATTGCGCGGAGGGCGCGTTCCTCCGAGGCGCTGAGGGGCAACTCGAGCGCCGAGACGATGCCGCGCGCCACGCGATCCTCCAAGGCGAACCGGTTCTGTATCGGTTCTTCGAATCGCGCCGCCCAGAGCTGGTAGCCG
>QHTZ01000068.1 GCA_003221005.1 Gemmatimonadota bacterium | reverse complement strand
GTCGGGGTAACCGTCGCCGAAGCCGACGACGTCGGGTTGATAGAAGCGCGCGAGCCACGGGAGAAAGCCGTCGAGCTTGGAGAACGCCTGGTCGCGGTCGCGAGGGATGGGCCGCCACACGTGCCCGTCGTCCTCCTCGAACCGCGCCCAGCGCCACTGGTCGGCGTGCCGGTCCCAGTCGCCAACGTAGATGTCGAGCAGACGCGCAGTGAGAAAGGCCCGCGAGTCGACCCGGTGACGCGAGCTGTGCCCCAAGTGCTCCCACAGCTTCTGGGTGCTCGCAATGTCGTTCGCGCCCGCGAATCCGGGCTCGTCGTCACTGCCTTCCTTCGGCCGATCCTCGAGCTGCCCGAGCATCCCGGCGAAGTCGGCCCGGAAGGCGCCGAGACGCGCGTCGTCGGGCAGAACGAACAGGCGTGGCTCCGTGTGGAGTACACCCGCGGCATCGAGCAGCGCGCTGACGACCAGCGCTCCCGCCGGATGGCTGGAGCTGATCTGATCCTGGACGATCTGATTGACGAAGGTCTGGCGCAGCTGCGGCGGGATCGCCGCCGTGGGATCCTTGTCCACCGAGCGGAAAGCGAACACGCGCCCGTCGCCGCTCTGGAACCGCAACGTTTTCGTCTGCCGCCCGCCACCGCGCTTGAGCGGGGTCAGACCGCCGGCGTAGCGGGAGAGATCGAGCACTTCGACGCGGATCGGGATGGTCCACAGGTCGCGGTAGTGGCGGCCGAACAGGAACTGGTGAGGCCAGCTCGCTCCATAACGGGAGCCGGCGGCCACGGTTACAGTCGCGGGCTGTTGTCCCCTCGTAGGGGCCGGCGTGAGCATGATGACGACAGCGAGCTGCACCGCACAGCAGCCGCGCACGGCTACGCCTCCTTCAGTCGAGCCACATCGAGAACGCTTCCCTCGCCTGGCCGCGCTCGTCCACGACGGTGACGCCGAGTCGCGTCCGCCCGTCACGCAGCAGGTCGAGCCGCATGAAGCCGCTCGCGCTCTGCGCGAACCGCGTGCTGTCGAGCCACGTCGTGTAGTTGAAGTGGCCGAGGTAGCCGCTGCCGCTCACGAGGAGGTACCGCGCCGTGTTTCCCGTGATCACCTGGAGCGCATGATCGTGCCCCGATCCGTAGACGAGGGGCGGGTGCTCCGCGAACGCGCTCGCGAGCCCCGCGCGCAGGCGGCGGTAACGCGACCCGGACATGTCCTGGTTGGAAATCCCATGCTGACGCGCCACCGGATAGATCGAGCCGATCACGGGCAGCGGGACCCACAGCCAGGGCGCGAGCGCTCGGAGGGGAAACACGTGGGCCTGCCAATCGAAATGACCCCCATGCGGCCCGCCGGAAGCAAGGGGATGGTGGGCCAGCACGGCCACGCGCCGGCGACCCGCGTCTCGCAGTACCCCGCGGAGCGAATCAACGACCTCCCCCTCGGAATGGGTGGGGCAGCTCGACCCCGGCCCTTCGGGCTTCGGCTTGCCCCGCAGCCACCACTGGGTGTCGAGCAGCGCCAGCCGGAGCGTCCGTCCCACGTCCACTATGGCCGGGCCCGGGCACCCGCCGGTCGGGAGCAGCTCGACGCGGGCACCGCGGCGCCCGGCGAGAAACACGCCCTCCCGCCGGATGCCGTCCCAACCGCCCTCGCCACCCTCGTCCCAGTCGTGATTGCCCGGTACGAAGATCCCTCGCGCTCCGCTTCGCTCCAGCACTTCGACCTGAGCGTCGAGGCGGCGTTCCGCCTCGGGGCGATGGCGATCGCCGGAATCGGGGAGGCCGCGCGGGTACACGTTGTCGCCGAGAAAGACGATGACGCTCGTCGCTCCCCGCGCGGCCGCCTGGGCCTCGAGCGCGGCCAGAACCGGCTCGTGGCCCGGCGCGGGGTCGCCGGCGTCGCCGATCAGATACAGCGTGACGTCGACGTCTGCCGGCGACGCCGGCGGCACGGGCACCATCGCACGCCGGGCCGTGTGGCCGGATGCGCACGCTCCCGCCGCCACCCAGATCCCCGCGAGCACGCCGAGGCGAGGGCCGATCCTCGTCACTCTCGCCCCTTCGGCTCCCCGCAAGTGGTCGAGGGCCGCTACCGCGGGTGCGAACATGCCGGCCGCGAGGCCGACACCGATCGCAAGGAAGATGAACACGGTGTCCTTGGTGTTCTGGTGGGTGTCAATACTAGCCCTGGGCGGGCGCTCGGCCAGAGGGGGCGACGAACCTGCGGCCGCCTACCTTACAGTTTCAGTACCACTGCCACCTCGTCACAGCAGTTCTGGCGGGGACAGCGCGCGCAGTCGGCCCACACCTTCAGCGGGAAGTGTTCCTTCTCAGAGGGCTGGAAGCCCAGCTTGAGGAAGAAGGCGGGCTTTCTCGTGAGGGCGAGGACTTCGGAAAGACCGGCTGCGCGCGCCTCGGCGATGATCGCGTCCATGAGGGCGCGGCCCACGCCGGCGCCCTGAAAGTCCGAGCGCACGGCAAGCCCCGCGACCTCGGCGAGGGCGCGCGAGTAGATCTTGAGCGAAGCGCAGCCGATGATGCCGCCATCGGGGGTGGGGGCGGGGGCGGGGGCAACGACGTACTCCTTGATGTGCCGGCAGAGGTCGTAGTTGCTGCGCGGCAGGAGATCTCCTGACGCGACGTACGGCGCCATGAGCGCCTCGAGCTGCGGCACGTCCGCGAGCGTCGCGGGGCGCACCGTCGGAGCCGGAGCCTCCCGGACGACGCGGAGCGAGACGGCGCTCACTCCAGCACTCCCTCGAGTATCGCCACGCCGCGCTCCAGCTCGTCGAGCGTGACCACGAGCGGCGGGAGCAGGCGCAGCACGGTGGGACCGGCGGTGGCCACGAGCAAGCCACGCTCGCGTGCGGAGCCCACGAACGGCGCCGCCGGCTCCGTCAGCTCGATGCCCCACATCAGCCCCCGGCCCCGCACGCCCTGCACTCGACGGCGGCATGTCGCCAGCCGCTCGAGTCGAGTCGCGAGCCATTCCCCCGCGCGGCGCACCGCTGCCAGGAACTCGGGCGCCGCGATCGCGCGCACGACCTCGAGCGCCACGCCGGCCACGAGCGGCCCGCCGCCGAACGTCGTGGCATGATCGCCCGGTGCGAGCGCGCTCCCGATCGCCTCCTTCAGGAGCACGGCGCCCATCGGGAGGCCTCCCGCCAGGGGCTTCGCGATCGTGACCATATCCGGCACGACGCCCATCTGCTCGTAGGCGAAGAACGTTCCGGTGCGACCCAAGCCGCACTGCACCTCGTCGAAGATGAGGGCGGCGCCGCTCGCGTCGCACAGCTGGCGCAGCCACGCCAGCCACGCGGGATCGACAGGATGCACGCCACCTTCCCCCTGCACCGGCTCGATGATCACCGCACCCGCCTTCTTGCCTCCGGCGCTCACGGCCCGCTCCGTGGCGGCGCGGTCGCCGAGCGGGACGATCTCGACTCCCGGGACAAGCGGCTCGAAGGGGCGGCGGTACTCGGGACGGTCCGTGGCGGCGAGCGACGCGAACAGGCGCCCGTGGAACCCGCCGCTGAACGCCACGATCCCCGGCTTCCCCGACCATTTGCGGGCGAACTTGAAGGCCGCCTCGTTTGCCTCCGCCCCGGAGTTGCAGAAGAACACCTGGTCGGCGAACGAGCGGCTCACGAGCTCCTCGGCGAGGCGCTCACCCGGCTCCGACCGGTAGAGGTTGGACACATGGATCAGCCCCGTCGCGAGGGCCCGCTCGATCGCCCCGCGGATCACGGGATGATTGTAGCCCAGGGCGTTGACGCCGATCCCGGCGACGAAGTCGAGGTAGCGCGTGCCGTCCTCGGCGATGAGCTCGGCGCCGTCGCCGCCCGCAAACACCGGGCCGACGCGAGCGTACACGCCGAGCAGTGCCGCAGCGGGAGCGGAGGTGGCGGTCACGCGGGTTGCGCGGCGACCGCGAGCACGCGAGTGCCGGCGGATGACCGCTCGAACAGGGTGAGATCTCCGATGCGCACGGCGCGGGCTCCGGCGGCGAGGGCCGACTTGGCGGCGCGGAGCTTCGCCGCCATGCCGTCCCGGGCGACGCCGGCGGCGATCAGGCTCTCGATCTCCGTGGCGGCGATCTCCCGCTGGGTGACGCCCCCTACGACCACGCCCGGCACGTCCGAGACGAACAGCAGCTCGGCGGCCGCCAGGGCGCCCGCCACGGCAGCCGCCGCCTGATCGGCGTTGACGTTGAACGGCGCGTCCGCCGCGCTGCCGTCGGGTGCGATCGGCGCGACGACGGGCGTCAGCCCCGCGAGGAGCAGGCTCTCGAGCAACGCCACGCGCACGGCGGCGATCTCGCCCACGCGGCCGAGGTCGCCCGGTGCCGGCCGCGCGACGAGCAACCCGCCGTCCACCCCCGAGAGCCCGACGGCGTCGAGGCCGGCGGCCCGCAGGGCGGCCACCACCTGGCGGTTCACGGGGCCGGCGAGCACCATCTCGGCGAGCTCGGCGAGCTCGGGGCTCGTGACGCGCAGGCCGTCGCGTTTTTCCACGGGCAGCTCGAGCCGAGTCGACCACGTCGTGATCGCCTGCCCGCCGCCGTGGACGACCACGAGCGGCGCGACGCGCGCGAGCGCGCGGGCGCACTGCGCGAGCCATCCCGGCCGGTCAAGCTCGTTGCCGCCGATCTTCACTACCCGAACCGCTAGCATGCGAGCCCCGCGGTCTCGGGAAAGCCGAGCATCACGTTCATGTTCTGGACCGCCTGCCCTGCGGCACCCTTCACGAGGTTGTCGATCGCGGCGATCACAGTGAGCCGGGGCCGCTGGACCCCGCTCACCGGCACCACTCCGATCGCCACTCGGTTGCGGTACACCACGTCTTTGAGCGACGGCAGCGCGCCGCGCGTGATCAGCACGCACGGCTCGCCGGCGTACGCTTCCTCGTAGAGCGCCTCGGCGGCACCTTGATCGAGCGCCCGGGTGAGGGGCACGTGGATGGTCTCGAGAATGCCGCGCTTCACCGGGAGCAGGTGCGGCGTGAACACCAGGTCGCCCGAGAATCCGCCTTCCCGGGCGAGACCGGCCCGCACCTCTGGAAGGTGGCGATGCGTGTTGCCAGCGGCGTACGCCCGATAGTCCTCGGCCACCTCGCCGAACAGCAGCTCGCGCCTCGCGTTCCGTCCGGCGCCGGTGACGCCCGACGCGGCGTCGATCACGACCTCGCGCCCGGGATCGATCAGCCCGCGTTTGGCGAGCGGGATCAAGGCGAGCAGCGCCGCCGTCGGATAGCAGCCGGGGTTGGCCACGAGCTCGGCCGTGGCGACGCGCGGCCGGGCGAATTCGGTGAGGCCGTACACGGCCTCGGCGCTGAGCCGAAAATCGGCGGACAGATCAACCGCCCGCACGCCGGCCGCGCGCACGTCGTTCACGTAGCGGCCGGAGACGCCGTGCGGCAGGCAGGAGAAGACGAGCTCGGCGCGCGCGACTTGCGCGTCGTCGGTCTTGATGAGCCGCTGGCCTTCGACGGTCTCGCCCGCCGCCGTCTCGGCGGTGGCAAAGGCGACGGAGGCCCCCGGGTGACCGGCCAGGAGCCGCAGCAGCTCCTGCCCGACGTACCCGGAGGCCCCGAGGACGCCAACGGGCACCCGTGCATGATTATGCATTCCTGCGGAAAACTATACAGCCTGCTGCCCAACGCAAGGGTGCGCCGCGGTTCACCTAGCTAACGGCGCTGCCAGAGGCGGGATCCGCGGGCCTCGTCCGCTGTCCGCCAGCACCATTTCCAGCTTCGCCGGAACGTCGCAAGTGATCGTCTGCTGTCCTTCTCGTGCGGCGGAGCGACTGCAGGTCCACATTCTCACCTCGCCGACAAGCAGCGTCGCTTTGACTAACGCCTTCGATTGCGAGGGCCCCCCGCTACTGATGCCCGAGTCACCCGAGGAGATCGTGATAGGGACACTGGATGTGCACTGCATCTCCCACAACCGGTGCAGACGAAGATCGGCGGGTGCGGGGGCCGAGCAGTCAACCTTGTACTTCGTTTGCGCCCCGGCTTGCGCGACGCCGAGGCCGCACGTAACGCTGACGAGCACCAGCAGTGTCCTGATCACGGGGGATCTCCCTAGTGGGGGTGAAGTGCGTGCTGCACGGTGTCACGTTGCATCAATCCTTGCGCGTCAACTGGGTGCTCGCTCGTGCCTCTTCGATGAGCGGGAGGATTTCGGCGTCCGGACGTCGTGCCGTCTGAAGGACAACGCCCCAGTGTGCCCGCGCCAAATCCGGTCGCCCCGCCTTCGCGTACCATTGCGCCAAGCGGCGGTGGGCGAACAAGAAGGGCACGCCTCGAAGTACAATCCCATTCCCCGGCATGCCACTCGCTCGGACGACCAGCTCCATGACGGCGATGGCGGAGTCCGTCCGCCCGAGCTGGGCATAAGCCTCGGCCGCGAGCCACCGCAAGGACAGACTGCTGACGCGATCGAGCAGCGTGTTGTCGTGCTCTCCGATTTCCGCAGCAGCGCCGATGAGGCGGATCACGTCAGCCCACCGCCTTGCGCTTGCGGCGATCGACGCCTCGAGCATCTCCGGTCCGAACCCGAGCGCAGCTCGTGTTCCCTCGGGGAACTGGCGGACTCCCCGTAAGCGCGCGCGAGCGGCGAACGTGTCCCCAACGGCCGTAGCCCACAGGCCATAGGTCACGAGCCCGGGAGCCGCGAGGTCGCGTGCAGCGGCGGCCGGAAGGCGTGGCACCGGACGCCCCGCTGCCGCGAACAGCAAGAGGCGGGCGCGAGCGTACCAGCGCACCATATCCGGCGCGGCTCCGGTCGCGGCGTTCCTCAACAGTGCGTCGGCGGCGGCCACTGCGCCGCGCGCCGCCAGCGCGGACGCCGCGGTAGCCACCGCTGGGGCGCGAAGCCAGTTGGGCGAGGAGGGCTCCGCTGCGACGGACGCAGCCACGCTCTCCGCCTCTTGCCAGTTGTCCGTGGCAACCGCCAACAGCAGGCCCATGTACTCGGCGAATGGACCCTTCAGGTCGCGCGCAACGACGCGAGCCTCGTCAACCCGCCCGAGGGACACCAGCGTGGCAGCCTCGTTGACGACTTGTATCTGTGCCTGGCTGGGCCCGAAGGGATGTACCTTCACGGCCTGCTCGAAATCGTGAAGCGCTTCTTCGTAGCGCCCGAGGGCGGTCAAGTAGAGGCCGCGGCTGTTCAAGACGCTGTAGGAGCGCGGAAAGTGATCGAGGTACAGATCGTACGCCCGTATCGCCCCGACCAAGTCATAACGAATCGCGTATGCGGCGTCGGCCTCCACGCGGTAGCGACGCGGGATGCCGAGCCGATTGGGCCGCTTCACCGCCTCCGCGAACGCGATGCGCGCGGAATCAAGCATGCGATCGTTCAGATAATTCCACCCGATGAGATACCAGGCCGACGCGAAGCCGGTGTCCATGGCAAGCGCCTCGCGCAGCACTCGGTTGCTGTTGGCCGCCTGGCCCTGCTCCTGAAGTCTCAAGCCCTCCACATAGCGCCGATACGCGGCGAACGATGGCGTCGCGACTTGATCGAGTGGGAGGTTCGCCTCAACCGCCGCACGACGCTCGCCTAACCCCTCGCGCACCTGACGCGCGAGCCGCTGCACGCTCGCCACCAGGTTCGAATCCGCGGCCGCCCCTGCTACGGAGATGATATCGGTCCCATCCGTGGCATCCACGACGTGCAGGACCACGGAAAAGTTGGGTCCGCCCAGCCGACTGATGCTGCCGACCAGGACGGCGCGCACCGCCGTGCGATATGCGAGCTCGCGCGCGAGCTGCGGACCGACGTGCGTGGTCTCGGGCACGTCGGCGAGCCGCATCGCCGCGTTGAGCTGCTGGCGCGGCACCGTGCTCAGGAAGGTCGACTGGTTCAACTCCGCGGTCGCGAGCTCGCGCACCGCGTCCCCCAAGCTCGGATCATCCCTCGGGCCGTCGAAGTCCGCCACCAGGATCCAATCCTTCGCGTGAAAACGCGGCGCGCCGCTCGCCCGTAGCCACAACGCCGCAAGGGTCAAGACGACGGCGGCTCCCGTCACGAGCCCGGCCCGCCGCCATTTGCGCCACGTGCGGGCGAAGGGAAGCCGGCGCACCGGCCCCGATCCCATCAGCGCGGCGCCGAACTCGCCGACCCCCGCAAACCGGTCCGCGGGATTCTTGGCGAGCGCAACCTCGACCGCCCGGACGATCGGCTCCGGCGGCGCAGGACGCACCAGGCGGAGGGACCGCGGAACCTCTTGCAGGTGCCGCACCAACACCGTTTGCGGCGTCGCCCCGATGAACGGCGGTGCGCCGGACAACATCTCATAGACGACGCAGCCGAGGGCGTACTGATCGGTGCGTCCGTCCACGACGCCGCCTCCGGCCTGCTCGGGGCTCATGTAGGCCGGCGTCCCGAGTGTCTGGCCCGTCGTCGTGAGATTCTCCCCGCCGGCCTCGCTCACGGCTTTGGCGATGCCGAAGTCGGCCACCATCGCATGGCTCCCGGAGAGGAGGATGTTCTCGGGCTTGATGTCGCGATGGATCACGCCGCGACCGTGCGCGTAGTCGAGGGCGTCCGCTACCTGGGCCGCGATCTGCACCGCGCTTGCGACGGGGAGCCGCAGCTCGCGCGTCAGCCGCAGGCGCAGCGTCAGGCCTTCGACGAAGGGCATGACGTAGAACAGGAAGCCGTCCGCCGAGCCCGAGTCGTGCAGCGGCAGGATGTGCGGGTGGGTGAGCTTCGCCGCGATCTCGATCTCGCGCAGAAATCGCTCCGCGCCGACCGTCACCGCCACGTTGGGACTCAACACCTTGACAGCGACGAGCCGCTTGTGCTTGAGGTCGCGGGCCAGGAACACCCTGGCCATGCCGCCGCGTCCCAGCTCGCGTTCCACGGCGTAGCGACCGGCGAGCGCTGTGCGGAGATCGTCGAAGGTGTCGAGCAGGGTGGCCCCCGGGGCCTATACTACCGCCCGCTCCCCGGGGGGGCCAGCCGCGCCCGAACGCCCTAGGTTACTCCACTTTCTCGAGCCGCGGATTGGGCCGGAAGGCCCGGCCCACCTTGCCGCACGGCTTCCCCTCCACGCGCACCACGTCGGCCGTGAAATCGAAGCGCCCCTGGAACAGGCTCGACCCCACGCCGTACATGTCCACCGGCACGCCCTGCTCCTCGAAGTGCCGGATCTTCTCGACGGTGAAGCCGCCCGAGACCACGATTTTCACGCTGCGGAATCCTTCCTTGTCGAGCGCGCGACGCACGTTCCAGACGAGCTGCGGGTTCACTCCCGTGGGCTTGAAGGTGCCCATCTCCGGAATCACCGACTTGTCCACCATCGTCTCCGACGTATCGAGCCGCACCCCGTAGAGCCGGCTCCCGAGGGCGCGCGCGACGTTGAGCGACGTGCCGACGCAATCGTTGTCGAAATCGACGAGGGTGATGAGTCCGATGGTCTCCGGCATCCACTGGGCGAACTTCCGGGCGGCAAGCACCGTATCGCCGCCGTAGGCGGCGATCAGGGCGTGCGGCACGGTGCCGACGCCTTCCGAGCCCCACCAGGACGCCTGCGCGTCGGTCGAGACCCCGATCGCTCCGGCGATGTGCGCCGCGTACCCGTCGCCCGTCTGCACCAGCCAGTGATCGTGGCGCGCGGGGAAGAACATCACCTGCTTCGGCGTCGCGGCGTCGACCACGCGACGGGTGTTGGTGCCGACCCGGGTGCGCCGCGCCAGCACGCCGAGATACAAAGTCTCGAGGTTCGCGAACGCATCGTACGGCCCCTCGATCAGCAGCACGGTCTCCCACGGCTTGATCTCGTCGCCGTCGTATAGCGCCGACACCTGCAGCTCCTCCCAGCGCTCGCCGCAGAGCTTGAGGATCGCGATGGCTTCGTCGATACCGCCGAGGAACGCGTGGGCTTTGCCGAACACCTGCATCGTCACGCAGGGGCGGTGACGGTCCTTGAGGAGCACGTCGCGCGCGCGCACGAAGTACTTGTCGGAGTAGTACCCCTCGCGCATCCGCTCCACCGGGAGGTGGAAGATGGCGGGGTCGAGTCGCTGCCGGCGGGGAACGGGGGGGGGCGGGGGGCGCGACATCGCTGGGGCAATATCGCGCGTTAGCGCGCCGCGGGCCAGGCGAATGTCGCGACCAGCGTGTCGCGGTCGGAGAGGGGCAGACGCCGCGCCACGTTGTTGAGACGGCCGCAGCGCACCCAGGCGGGCGGGGGACCGGGCGCCGCCGGGTCAACCACGCGCAGGCAGACGACGTCGGCGTCGATCGCGAGGGCGCTGTCCCGCCCGGAGAGCGGCGGATCGGGGCGGGTGAGCGTCACGTCGAGCGTGCGCGATTGGCGGTGCCCCAACACGAACCTGACCCGTCGCCCGGCCGCGTCGGGCACCATGTCGAGCAGCTGCGGCGCGCTGGTTGAGTCCCCGCGCGCCAGCGTGAGCCGCACGGCGGCGCGCCGTGGGCGCACCACCGCTTCGACGGTCATGTCCACGGCGGAGTCAGAGACCGTGAATGACTCCACGGGCCGCGTTTCCCCGCCCACGAATACGCGCGTCACCGTAATCTCGAGCCACAGCAGCCGGTCAGCGCTCGTCCGCCGGAGGCCGAACGGGTAGAGCCGCGCCGTCCCCCCCCAGGCGAACCGGGCCTCACGGCGATAGCTGTCTACCTCCCACAGCGGCAGGCCGCGGTGCGAGCGCCCCGCGCGCCGCCGCGTGAAGAACGCCCCCGCGAGGGTCACCGTGTCCGGCTCGGGGAACACATCGAGCAGCGCCTCGACCTCCGTCGTGTCGGTGCGCAGGGCCAGCCGCATGTCGGTGTCCTGGGGACCGCTAATCGCGCCCGTCGCGACGGGACGCACTTCGCCGCTGACGCGCTCCAGCACGCGCACGCCGTAGGTCAGCCGGAACCCGGGCGCCTGGCCGAGCGCAGGCGTCGCGCCCAGCAGCGCCGCCGCGACGACCTTACTCGACCACGAACGCGGCACGCGACGCCTCCAGCGAGCCCTGGCCGGGCCCGCCCCAGCGCGCGTGCGCGAGCCAGCCGCCCGCGGCGCCGGCGAGCAGGCTGAGCGCCACCCACAGCAGCACCATCCGGCCGCGGATCCTCGGGCGCGGGACCGCGCGCGCGTGCGGCTCGCCGGCGGAGCGGGCAAGCGCCACGCGCAGCTCGAGGTGACTGGCGCGCGCGCCCGCGCAGGCCGGACACCCCGCCAGGTGGCGCGCCAGCGCCGCGCGCTCCGCCAGCGTCAGCTCGCCGTCGAGCTCTGCGTCGATCTGCCGGACCCAGTCTTCATGGAGGCTCATCTACAGCAGCTCCTCCTTCACCCGATACCGCAACGCCCGGCGCTGCATCCAGCGCACCGCCAGGGCGTCGGCAAACGATCGCCACACCCGGTTCCACATGCCGTACTTCGTCGTGCCGAAGCGCCGGGGCCGATGCTGCACGGGGACCTCCGCTACCGTGCCGCCGTACAGCTTCACCAGGGTCGGCAGGAAGCGGTGCATGCCGCTGTACAGCGGCAGCGCCCGCACCGCCTCGGCCCGGAACGCCTTGAGCGAGCATCCGGTGTCCCGGATCGTCTCGCCGTTCAGACGGTTGCGCACGGCGTTCGCGATCCGGCTCTGCAACAGCTTCCACCCGGTGTCGCGCCGGTTGACACGGTAACCCACGACTGCGGTCGCGCCCGTGACGTCCAGGTGACCGAGCAGCGCCGGGATGTCCGCCGGGTCGTTCTGGAGGTCCGCGTCGAGCGTCACGATGACGCCGCCCCGCGCAGCCCGGAAGCCAGCCGCGAACGCCGCCGTCTGCCCCGCATTCGCCGCGAAGGCCACGATGTGCAGCTCGGGGTGGTCACGCTTCAGCGTCTTGAGCACCTCGAGCGAGCCGTCGGTCGATCCGTCGTCCACCGCGACGATCTCGTAACGGCGCCCGGTCCCCGCCCCCGCCCCCGCCCCCGCCCCGCCGAGGGCCCGCGCGATCTCCTCGACCAGGAGCGGCAAGTTGTCGCGTTCGTTGTACACCGGAACCACGAGCGACAGCTCAGGCGGGAGGGGGGCCGTCGGCATGCCGGAGCTCGGGGGCGTCGGGATATTTGGCGCGCAGGCGCGCGAGCAGCGCCGCGGACTTCGACGGGTCGTGCTGGTGCGTGCGGTAGATCTCGGCCAGGCGGACGCCGGCGAGAATCTCCCGGTGCGGCACGGGGGGTGGGTCGGCGACGAGGCGCTCAAGCATCGCGGTCTCGCGATCGATGTCGATCGTCAGGGGCGGACCCGCGTCTACGGTCCCCGTGAGCGCCCCCCCGAGCAAGTTGGCGAGCGGCTGCACGATGAACCCCACCACATCGTGAAACACTCCCCACAGGATCCACAGGGCACCCACCAAGGCCACGAAGCGCGTGTCGAGGCTTCCGCTGTCGAAGAATAGGATGAGCAGGATCAGCGTCGCGACGATCAGCGCCCCGCCCAGGACGGCACGCACCGCCGTCAGCGGGCCTGGCGGATCGGAAGGGTCGAAATTCAATGACACGCAGCGGAACGTAGAGTCGGCCGCGGGGGCGGGCAAGTTGACAGGCGGGCCGTCGCTCGATAGAACCCAGCGTGCTCACCCGCGTCTGGCTCCACGCCTGTGCCGCCGTCGCCGTCTGCGCCCCCGCGCTCGCCGCCCAGCGCGACTGGCACAGCAACCTCTACCCCTACGTCTACTACAGCACGAGCGACGGCGTGTGGGGGGCGGCCCGCTACGCGCTCACCAGTCCCCTCGGGTTCGCTGAGCGGCCCGAGCCGAACGCTGCGGCCTTCACCCTCGATGCCTCGGCGAGCACACAGGGCAGCTACGCCGTCGTGGCGGACGCCAGCGCGCCGGCCCTCTGGGCGGGATGGCGCGTGGCGCTCACCCTGGGCGCGGCGCGCGAGAACCGCCTGGGCTTCTACGGGCTGGGGAACGACACCCCCTACACGCCCGGCAGCGTGACGCCCGCCGCGCCGTACTTCTATCGCGTCAGCCGCACGCACGCCGCGGCGCGCGCCATCATCCAGCGCCGCGTGATCGGCCCACTCCGTCTGCTCGCGGGCGCCGCGATCGAGCGGACCGACTTCCGCGCCCTCCCCGGGGCGAGCGTGTTCCGGCAGGACCTGGCGACAGGCGTTGTGGACTCCAGCACCATCCCGTTCACCGACAAAACCGTGCGCGCCGGCGTGGTGCTCGACACCCGTGACAACGAGCTCGACCCACACGCCGGGGTCTTCCTGGAAGGCATAGTCGCGAGCGGACCGGGGTACACCCGCACGACCGCTGCGGCCCGCGTCTACGTGCATCCCATCGAGCACCTCACGCTCGCGGCGCGGGTCGCGGGAGAAGGGATGGGCGGCACACCCCCGCTCGCGACCCAGCTGTCGATGGAGTCGAGCGAGCGCGCGTTCCTCGCCCTGGGCGGCTATTACTCCCTCCGCGGGTTCTACGACGCCCGGTTCGTGGGACCGCACAAGCTCCTCGGCGGCGTCGAGGCACGCTATGCGGTGCTGCGGGCGCCGAGTCTGTTCGAGCTGATGGTGGTCGGGTTCTGCGATGCGGGACGCGTGTTCGCCTCCGGGGAGCGCTTCCGCCTCACGAGCACGGGCCTCCACACGAGCGGCGGTGGCGAGCTCGCGGCGCGCGTCCTACGCAACTCCCTCGTGGCTGTCGGCGTGGGAGCGGGCGACGAAGGCGTGCGGCTGTTGTTCGGCACGCGCTGGAGCTACTGAAGCTCCCGGATCTCGATCCCCCGTTTCGCGAGCTCGGCGAGGTAGGCCCCGAAGGGCACCGTTTCGTCCGGGGTGTGCACGCCCGGCGCGGCGATCCGACCGTCCACCTGCATCAGGCCGGTGATCGCGAGTGAGTATCCCGTGGTCCGCATCATCGCGCTGATGCCGCGCGCCTCGTCGAAGTAGTCGAGCAGCTGCCATGCCACCTGCCGGCCGTCGCGGCCGCCGCCTCGCACTTCCACCCGCAAGGCGACCAGGTCGCGCCCCTCCGGTTTCGTGAGCTTGGGTGATACCGACGCGATGAACACGTCGCGCGGCACGACCTCTTTGCCCCTGACCTTGATCGGCTGGAGCTCCAGGAGTCCGAGGTCGCGGATCGCCTTCATGATCGCCGCATGGCCGGGGTAGCGCAGCGTCTTGTATTCCATCGTCCGCACCCTGCCCTCGTAGGTCCACGGCAGCGTCGAGATGCCGCCGGCGGTGTGGAACGCCTCGAGCACGCCGACGGGGGGCGGGAACGCCACCTGCTCGAGCTCCGAAAGCGCGTCCACCCGTGCGGGCTTGCCGTCGCGCAGCACCCACGACGGGGTCGTGTAGTAGTCGAGCGCGCCCTCGAGCGAGTAAACGATTTGATAATGGAGTGGTGGCTCCGGGTGCTGCGGCAGCCCGCCGACGAAGATCTTGACCGCTTCCGCGTCGCCCACGCGGCGGATGCCTTCGGCCGCGAGGATGTTGATCATTCCCGGTGCCAGCCCGCAGTCCGCCACCGCCGAGACGCCGCGGGCACGGGCCTCGGCGTCGAGCTTTTTCTGGCGGAAGACGATCTCGGTGTTGCCGCCCAGATCGGCGCTATGGACGCCCGCCTCGAGCGCGGCCCGCGTCACGTCGAGGTTGTAGTAGTAGGGGAGCGCGCACAGGACGGCGTTGTGGCCGCGGATCACCTCGCGCAGGGCAGCGGCGTCCTGCACGTCGACCTTGACGAGCGCGAGGCGCCGGCCCGCGGAGGTCTTGAGGAAGGCGGGCACGCGCTCCGGCTTCAGGTCGGCGACCGTCACGCGCTCGACCGTGGGCTGCTGCAGCAGGTCGTACGCGCAGGCCGAGCCCTGAAGCCCCGCGCCGAGCACCAGCATCCGCATCGGCGACCACCTCCGGGGGGGACGGGGGACGGAGCGGCGGGAAAGCTAGTGTGCGCGGCGAAGCGCCGGAACCCCGGCAGCGGTGCCCGGGGCGCCGGGTTAGATTCGCGCGCGATGACGCAGGCCGACCTCACGCACCAGCGGCTGGTGCGCGCCGCCCTCGAGCTGTTCACCACCCAGGGCTATCACGTGACGACGACGCCCGAGATCGCGAAGAAGGCGGGTGTGGCGGAGGGCACGATCTACCGGCACTTCCAGAGCAAGCAGCAGCTCCTGAACGACCTGTACCGCGGCGGCGCGCGCTGGGCCGCGAAGCTGGTCAAGGAGGCGGACGCGACGCCGGGCGGCGCGCGCGACAAGCTCGCGGCGCTGGGGCGGGCCCTGGTCGCCGCGACGGCGCGGGAGCCGGCGGTGGCACAGCTGTTCTTTCTCCAGCGCCACGGCTCGCTGCTCGACGACGAGAGCCGCAAGACGGCGCGCGACTTCCGCCTGGCGCTCGAGAGCCTGGTCGCGCAGGGAAAGGCCGAAGGGTCGATCAAAGCCGGGGCGGCGGAGCTGTGGGCCCACGTGTGGCTCGGCGTGGTGTCCCTGGCGCTCGACCACGTCTCGGCACGCGAGTGGCCGCCGGACCACGCGGGCGTGCAGCCGACGCTGGAAGCGGCGTGGGAAGCAATAAGGGCGACGGTATGACGGAACGACGGAAGACGGAACGACTCCGTCCTACCGTCCTTCCGTCGTTCCGTCCTTGCGTCGCAGTTCAAACAGCTCTATCTCCGGCGGCACGAACACGCGGATCGGGACCCCGACGACGCCGATCCCGCGACTGACGTAGAGCTGGCTCGCACCCCGCTGGAAGTGCCCCATGACGTACTTCGTGATGAGTCGTCCCGCCGACCAGCCGAGGACCGGCAGGTAGAGCTGGCCGCCGTGGATGTGGCCGGCGAGGGTGAGCGGGATGCCCCGGGGCACAGCGGTATCCCAGGCGCCGGGCCGGTGTGTCAGCAAAATCTTGAACGCCTCCGGCGGCGCCGCCCGCAGGGCCAGATCGACGAACGTCTCCTGTGGGTCGTCGGCCTTCCAGTTGTCGGGATCATCGATGCCCACGAGGGCGAGCGCCGCGCCGTTCCGCTCGATCACGTGGCAGCCGTTGTTCACGAACACCTGCCCGGCGTCCCGGACCCCCTGGGCCACCGCCATGGCGCCGGTATAGTGATCGTGGTTCCCGAGCACCGTGACACAGCCGTGCGGCGCCTCGAGTTCCCGAAATGCACGCACGTACTGGGGGACATACGCGGCCGAGATGTCGATCATGTCCCCCGTCTGCAGGATGACATCCGGGCGGAGGGCGTTCGCCTGCGCGACGATGGCGCGCATCCTCTCCTCGCCCAAGTGCATCCCGGCGTGCAGATCGGAGAGGTGCAGCACAGTCATGCCGTCGAGTCCCGGCGGCAGGTCCGGGAAGGTGAGGGTGCGGCGCGTGACGAGGGGCATCCGGTACGCACTCCAGATGCCGTAGGTTGAGAGCGCTGCGCCGGCCGCGGCATAGGTGTACGTGGCGCGCGCGAGGAACTGCCGGCGGGAAATGAGGCGGTCGGGCGGACTGGCGATCAGGCGGTCACCAGCGTCACTCGCGGGCTGACTGCCGAACCGCCTAGCCGCCCACCGGCCAAGCTGCGACGCGCCCTTCCCGAGCAGATACAGCGTCACCAGAGCGCAGAACACCCACCCCAATAGCTGCCAGGCGATCCATGGAGCAGTGTAGGCAATCCGGGAAATCCCCCACACGGTGCCGAAGAGCACGCGCTGGGCCACGAAGAGCCACGGGACGTTGAAGACCGCGAAGATGACCGCGAGCGCGGCGCGCACGAGGTCCGCCTGGCGGGGGCGCCTCGGGTCGGGGAGGCGCTCCCTCAGGTACAGATAGATCAGCGCCTGCGGCGCCATGAACAGCAGCAAATAGATTAGGCGCATGTCGCTCCGGGCTCCTGCCGTGCTCGTCGTGATCGTGCTGCTACCGCTCGGCCGCCCCGCCGCGCAACGGCTCTCGGGCACGGACCGGCAGCAGCTCGTCACCGTGCTGTGGAGCGACGCCCGCTCCAGCTTCGCCGGTTGGGCCCGCGTCCGCGCGGACTGGGACTCGGCGCTCGCGGCCAGCCTGCGGGCCGCCGCGCCACCGCAGCCGGATTTGACGTTCTACCGCCGGTTGCGCCGGTTGGTCGCGCTACTCGACGACGGGCACGCCCAGGTCGTGCCCCCGCCGGCGCTGCGATCGCGCGTGGCGCGCCCCCCTCTGCTCATCGCGAGCGTCGAGCGCCGGCCGTTCGTGCTCGACTACGCCGAGAACGACGAGATGCGCGTCGCGCGGCCCGAGCGCCTCGCCGAGATCCTCGCGGTACAGGGGATCCCCGCGGAGAGCTGGATCACCGACTCGATCCTTCCTGAAACCGGGGCGGCGACGCCCGAGGCGCGGTGGGGGCGCGCGGTCGCCGCGATGCTCGAAGGAGAAAAAGGAACCGCGCTCCACCTGCTGCTCCGCCTGCCGGGAGGCGAGCAGCGCGGGATCAGCGTCACACGCAGCGTGTCCCTCAACGACCGCTGGCCACTCGAGCCGCCCACCTTGCAGGTCGACTCGCTTACCGATGGGATCGTCGTCGTCCGCATCAATGCGCTCGCCGACCCGGACGTGGTCCAGCGATTCGACCACGCCTTCCCGACATTCGCCACTGTGCGCGGGCTCATCGTCGACCTGCGCGGCACCGCGGGCGGGCGCCCCGACTACGCCTACCAGACACTCGCCCGCCTGACCACGGGACCATTCCCGACTGTGCTGCACCGGACCCCGGACTACCGGCCCGGACTGCGGGTCCTGGGGCGGCCCGACTCCGCAGCCACCTGGTACACCGTGCCCCCGGACACCGTCGTCCCGCGGAAGGAGCGGCCGGCCTACACCGGCCCGATCGCCGTGCTCAGCTCTGCCGGGACCGCTGGCGCTGCGGAGGACTTTCTGGCAGCGTTCCGCAACACCTCACGCGGCGTGATCATCGGGGCGGCCTCGGCCGGCAGCCCAGGCGAGCCGCTGGAGCTATCCCTCCCCAACGGTTGGACCTTCCGGCTGTCGGCCACGCGCGAGGCGTTCCCGGACGGTACCGACTTCAGCGGCGTCGGAATCGCGCCTGAGCTCTCCACGTCCAAGACCGTGAGCGACCTGCTGGAGGGGCGCGACCCAACATTGGAGCGCGCGCGGGCGTACGTCGGGGCGGGGGCACGACAGGAGTGACCGGCTACTTGCCCAGATTCGCCAGGAAAAACGCGATGATCGCTCCCCACGCGTCGTCCGCGACCTTCGGATTCTCGCGCGTGCGCAAGAAGCCGTGGCCGACGTTCGGGAACACCTTGAAAGTGTACTTCACATGGGCCTCGTGCAGGGCCATGTCGAGGTTGAACAGCTTCTGGTTGATCCGCCCGTCCCGGTCGGCGTACACGCCGAAGCCGCGTGCCCGGATCCGACCGATATCGGCTCGGTTGGGCCCCGGGCCGTAGCACACGACGAACGCCCCGAGCGACGGATTGTTGGTCGCGTAGCGGAAGCTCTCCCCCCCACCCCAACAGAAGCCGATGACGCCGATCGCGTCCGCCCGCACAACCTTCATGCCCCGCAAGAAGGCGAACCCGGCGTTCAGGTCCTGCGTGATCGTGTCTGGACTGAGCGAAGCAATCAGCCGCCGCGCGCTGTCGGGGCTCGCAGGCGTGCCGCCGCGGCGCGTCAGCAGGTCGGGCGCCAGCGCGATGAACCCATCCTGTGCGAGCCGCTCGGTCGCGCTCCGAACGAAATCGGACATGCCGAAAATCTCGTGGATGACGAGCACGGCGGGAGCGGGATCGGCGCGCTCGGGATACGCCACGTACGCGGCGATGCTGTCCCTGCCGCTCGCGTACTTGATGTATTCGGCGTGGACATCGAGGCGGGCAGGGGCGGTAAGCGGCGGTAAGAGGCGGTAAGCCCCCCCGACCGCGATCGCGCCTGCCACCACGAACCCCATGCCGCCCCCTACCGCCCCGTACCGGCTCCTACCGCCCATAGGTCACTCTCCAGATCCGCCCGCCCTGATCGTCGCTCACCAGCAGGGCACCGTCCGACGCCACGAGCACCCCGACCGGCCGGCCCCAGCGCGAGCCGCCGACGAGCTGCCACCCGGTGACGAAATCCTCGATGGCCGTCGGCCGCCCGTTCTGGACGTGCACGCGCACCACCTTCGCTCCCGTCGGCACCGACCGGTTCCAGGAGCCGTGATAGGTCATGAAGGCGTCGCCCTGGAAGCTGGCAGGGAACATGGCGCCCGTGTAGAACGCAAGGCCGAGGGGCGCGGAGTGCGCTTGGAACGTGATCGCCGGCGGCTCGACGCCGGAGCAGTCGGCGCCCGAATACTCGGGATTGGGCTTGCCGGGCAGGTAGCACTGCGGCCAGCCGTACCACTTGCCGTCCTTCAGGATGTTCAGGTGCTCGGGCGGGAGGTCGTCGCCCAGGTTGTCGCGGTCGTTATTGTTCGCCCACAGCTCTCCTGTGGTGGGATGGAACGCGAGGCCCACCGAGTTGCGGAGACCCGTGGCGAACGTGTGGGGATTCTTGCCGTTGAGGTCGTAGCGCGTGACGGCCGCGCGCGGCAGCGCGTCGGAGCACAGGTTGCACGACGAGCCGACGGCGACGTACATCAGGTTGTCCGGGCCGATGACGAGCGTCCGCGTGGCGTGTCCTCCGCCCGGCAGACTGGGCACGAGCGTGACGGGCGCCGCGGCTCCGGGGTCGAGCCGCTTCACCGCCGTCATCTCCGCGAAGTACATGGTGTCGCCCCGGAAGGCGATGCCGAAGGGATAGTTGAGCCCCGAGAGCACGGTGACCGCCGACTCGGCCACGCCATCCCCGTTCGCATCCTGGAGGCGCACGATCCTGCCGTCGTCCGAGAGCGCGGCATATACTGCGCCGCCCGGACCGAGCGCGAGGTGGCGCACCCCGGCCAATCCTTCGGCGAAGAGGTTGATCGAGAAGCCGGCGGCGGTGTACAGCTGGTGCCCCGCGATCGTGACCGTGTCGGCGAGCCCGGTCCGCGCCTCCGCGCCGGGTGAGCCGCACGCCGACGCGCCGAGCACAACCGCGGCGACAAAGCGCAAGCGCACGGCGAACAATCTAGCGGGTCCGCTCATGTGGTAACCCTCCCTGCGCCGCCGTCCCGCCGGCGTACACGCCTCCCAACGCCGACTCACCCGGTGGCATGCGTTCCCTGCTTTCCAGCGCCTGCTCCGTCGCGCGCTCGACCTCGGCGGTGACGGCGGCCTCGATCTCTGCGAGCTCCTTCGTAGTCCGGCCTTCCTCCCGCAGGTACTCCTCGTACAGTCCGATCGGGTCGCGCCGGCCCCACGTCTTGAACAGCTCGTCCGGAAGCGTCGCCCGCGCCTCGCGCTCGTCGTGGGTCGCGTGGCCGCCCATGCGGAACGTCTCCGCCACGAGCATCGCCGGGCCCTCGCCGCGACGGCAGCGCTCCGCGGCGATCCGGGTGGCCGCGTACGCGTCGAGCACGTTGTTCCCGTCGAACTGCTCCCCCCAGATCCCGTAGCTCGCCGGCCACTCGCGAAAGTCCGGGGGGAGGTGGTGCTGCTCGAGCCGGGTGCCGAGCGCCACCCGATTGTTCTGGAGGATGAAGATCACGGGGAGTCGCTGCACCGCAGCGAAGTTCGTCCCTTCGTGCGCGGCGGCGGTCTTGGTGGAGCCGTCGCCGACCCAGGTGAGGGCGACGCGGCGCTCCCCCTTCAGCTTGAATGTGAGCGCGACGCCGGCAACCACGGGGACCATGTCGCCGACGTGAGAGATCGGCTGGAGCACGCCGTAGCGGGCGCTGCCCACGTGCAGATCGCGCCCGCCCGAAGGGGAGTCTTCCGTGGCGAGGTAGGCCCGCAGCATGTCGGCGACCGGCATCCCGAGCTCGCAGCAGGCGGCGGCGTTGCGGATCATCGGCGCCGCGATGTCCTGACCGCGCTCGAGGGCGTGGACCGGCCCAATCGTGGTCGCCTCTTCGCCGGTGCCGAGCCACGCCTTGGAGATCACGCCGCCCTTCACCCAGCGCTGCAGCTGGATGTCGTGCAGGCGAGCCCGCAGCAGGCCTGCGTAGAGCCCAAGCTTGTCCTGCACCGACAGCGTGGCGACGATCGCGCCCCGCTCGGGGGCTGCTTCGATCGTCGCCCTGAACTGCCGCACCAGCGCGGGGTCCGGCTTCCAGGCGACGTACTCGGGGGGATCGAAGGCCGCATACCGCCGCATACCGTCTCCTACCGCCTCCTACCGCCCCTTATCACCCTCACGGCACCCCTGCCGCGCTCCTCCCCACGAGCTGCCCGTTCTGTTTGACGACGCTGCCGCCCTTCATCACGAAGTCGACGTGCTGGAGCAGGGTGATGTCCTTGAGCGGGTCGCCTCTGACGGCGACGATGTCGGCATACTTGCCAGGGACGAGTGACCCGACATCGGCCTCGCGGCCGAGCAGCGTGGCGCCCACGAGGGTGCCGGCCTGGATCGCCTGCATCGGGGGCATGCCATACCTCACCATCAGCTCGAATTCGCGCGCGTTCGTGCCGTGACGCATCACCCCGGCGTCGGTGCCGAGCGCGATCCGCACACCACCGGCGAGCGCCAGCCGGAACGACTGCTGCATGCGCGGGGCGATCGCCATGGCCTTCGCCGCGACGGCGGGGGGCAGTGCCCCGGCGCGCGCCATCGAGTCGACCGTGTAGCCGGCGAGGAGCGTGGGGACGAGATACGTGCCGTGCTCCTTCATGAGCCGCACGGCCTCGTCGTCCAGGATGGAGCCGTGCTCGATGGACGTGACGCCGGCGCGGACGGCCGCCTTGATCCCGGCCGTGCCGTGCGCGTGTGCCGCGACCCTGCGGTCGAGCATGCGCGCGGTCTCCACGATCACGCGCATCTCCTCCTCGGTGTACTGCTGGCTCCCCGCCGAGTCGGTGGGCGACAGCACGCCCCCGGTGGCGCAGATCTTGATCACGTCGGCGCCGTACTTCACCATGTAGCGTACCGCGTCACGGACTGCGTCGGCGCCGTTCGCGACGCCGTCTTCGATCCCGCCTTCGTGGTGCAGCGCGCCCGGCCAGAACCCGTCGGTCTCGTCGCAGTGCCCGCCACGGATACCGAACGAAATGCCCGCGCCCACGATGCGCGGTCCGGGGAGCCAGCCGGCGTTGATCGCATTGCGGAGCGCGAGGTCGCCCATGTGCGCCGAACCCACCACGCGCACGGTGGTGAACCCCGCCTCGAGGGTCTGCAGGGCGTGCGCGGCGCCGAGCAGCGCGAGCTGCGCGGGGCTGTTGGTGAGGTTGGCGTGCTGCCAGTCGCCATCGCCGATCGTGCGGCCCGCGAGGTGCACGTGGGCGTCGATCAGTCCGGGGAGGACGGTGAACGCCGAGAGATCGATGACGGTGGCGCCACGCGGGACCGCGACGTTCGCGCCCGCTGCGGTGATCCGCTCGCCCTGGACGAGGATCACGGCGTTCTGCACGGGCGCGCCGCCGGCGCCGTCAATCAGCGCGCCGGCCTTGATGGCCGTGACGGGTGCCGGCTGTTGCGCGAGGAGCGAGGCCGGCAGGAGCAGGCTGAAAGCCGCGGAGCGCAGCATCCCTACGTGAGCTTCTCCTTGAGCTTGCCGAAGACGCCGCCCGGCGACGCCTGGGCGGTCAGCGCCTCGGCGAACTCGAACGCGGTGGCGTAGCGGTCGTCCGGGGCCGTCGCCATCGCGCGGGCGAGCGCCTTCTCAAGGGCGGGCGGGAGGTCGGGCCGGAACTGGCGCAGCGGCAAGGGCTGCCCCCGCAGGCGGGCGATCATCATTTCCTGCGCGTTGCGCCCCTGAAACGGCAGCTTGCCGCTGAACATCTCGAACGCCACGATGCCGAGGGCGTACACGTCGGAGCGCGCGTCGAGCGGCTTGCCGCGGATCTGCTCGGGACTCATGAACTCCGGCGTCCCGAGGATGATCCCGGTCGCCGTGAGCTTCGCGATGGCGGGATCGGCGCGTCGCTCCTTGGCGAGCCCGAAGTCCATGACGACCGCCCGCTCGCGGCCGCCGTCGACCGGTACGAGCATGATGTTCTCGGGCTTCAAGTCGCGGTGCACAATCTGGAGCTCGTGCGCGTGGTGCAGGCCGGCGCACACCTGTTGCAGCACGTCGATCCCGGCCGTGAGCTCCATCGGCCCGCCCCGGACCTCGCGGTCGGACAGGAGCTCGCCCTCGAGGAATGGCATGACGAGGTAGATCAGCCCGTCCTCGGACTCGCCCAGGCGCATGATGCGGCAGACATTGGGGTGGTCGAGCCGCATGGCCAGCCCCGCCTCGCGCCGCAGTCGCTCCACCGAGCTCTTGTCGGTTGCGAGCTTGGGGGACAGCACCTTGATGGCGACTTGCGACGCGGTGGCGACTTCCTTGGCGAGATAGACGTAGGACATCCCGCCCTCGCCCAGCTTCTTGAGCACCTGATAGCGCGTGTCGAGCAACTGGCCGGAGAGGCTCGCGGCGCGGTCGAGGGCCCGCGCCGGTGTCGGCGGGGTACGCACGCCGGTGCCGCCGGGCGGCGGCGGTGTGGCGGCCAGCTTGGCCTGCACCTCGACCAGCAGGCTGCCGTCGCGTGGGCAGAAGCGCGCCGTGTCGCCGTACACCGTGCCGCAACGGGGACACCGCCGCTCGCTCACTGGCGCACCAGGTTGCGTCCCTCGTTCTTGGCCCGGTAGAGAGCCTGGTCGGCGAGCGCCACGAAGCTGTCCGCGCTGGTCACGCGGTCGTCCGGGAACGACGCAAGCCCGATACTGACGGTGAGGTTGAGCGGATCCTCGCCGGGCTCGGCGAAGTCATGCTGCATCACGCGCCGCCGCAGCCGCTCCGCGAAGATCGCCGACCCGTGCAGGGCCGTCTCGGGCATCACCACCACGAATTCCTCTCCCCCGTACCGCGCCACGATGTCCACCGAGCGCGCCTCCCGGCGCAAGAGCTCCCCAACTTGCCGGAGAACTGAGTCGCCCGCAATGTGGCCGCGTGTGTCGTTGACCAGTTTGAACCGATCGATGTCGGCGAGCAGGATCGTGATGGCGAGATTGTAGCGACGGGCGCGGTCGAGCTCCTGCTCCAGCTCCTCGGAGAGCGCGCGCCGGTTGAGACAGCCGGTGAGGGCGTCGGTCGCCGCGAGCTTCTCGAGCCGCTTCTTGTCGGAGACGGCGGTCTCGAAGTCGTACGCCTTTTCGATCGCCGCCACCGCGGTCCGGATCACCGTCTCGGCGAACTGCGCGTCGGCACGCGTCAGCGGCGGGTCCTCCCCTGTGGTGCGCAGAAAGAACACCCCCACCTGCTGATCCTTCATGGAGAACGGCAGCGCCACCGCCGAGCGCGTGGGGACGGCAATCCCCTCGCGCTGCCAACGCAGCCGCTCTTCGGCGTACAGCGAGTCGTTCGCGACGTCCTCGACCAGCACGCCGCGTCCCAGCTCCAGGGCCCGCTGAATCTCGGGATAGCGCGCCAGCTCGATCTGCAGGTTGCGCAGCATCGGGTTCTCGTAGGCAGCCACCACGACCCCGATCTGGTCCCCCGGCTTGGCGAGCACGAGTGAGCACTTGGAGATCTGGAGCACGCGCGCGATGCGCCGCGCCAGAATGTGGTAGATCTCGTCCGGCTTGAGGGAGTCGGTGACCTCGTGGAGAATGTCCACGATGGCGGCCCGGCTCTGGGCCTCCTCGCGGGCTCGCGCGAGCTCATGGGCGTAGATCAGCTGCGCCTTGACCCGCGCCAGCAGCTCCCGCACCCGGAACGGCTTGGGGATGAAGTCCGCGGCGCCCAGGCCCAGCGCCTTCACCGTCGCTTCTTCGGGCGGCATCGAGGAGATCATCAGGACCGGCAGGTCGCGGAACCGGTCGTCCGCCTTGAGGCGCGCCAGCAGCTGGAGGCCGTCGGTCTTCGGCATCATGATGTCGAGGAGCAGCAGGTTGGGCCGCTCCTCCTCCACGCGCACGAGCAGCCCCTCGCCCCCGGGCGCGACCACGACGTCGTAGCCGTTCTCCTTGAGGATCCAGGTCAGCGTGCGGACGAGCGACTGATCGTCGTCGGCGACGAGAATCTTGAGGCCGGTGGGGTTGCTCGTCGCCATTCAGTCCTCGAGCCGCGCGGGGTCCACGTTGCCGCCGCTCACGATGAGCACGGCCGGCGCGGCCGGCCGCACGGCGCCCGAGCGCACGCCCGCGACCGTCGCCGCGCCGGAGGGCTCCACCGCCAGGCGGCACTGCCGCCACAGAAAATGCATCGCCTCGCGCAGGCTGTCATCCTCGACCAGCGCGACGCCGGCGAGCCGCTCGCGGTGGCGCGCGAGCTCGGCGAACGGCACGTCGCCGACGGTGAGCGTGATCAGGCCGTCCGCGATGCTCGCCGTGCGCTCGAGCCGCACCGGATGCCCGTCCGCGAGCGAGCGCGCCAGCTTCGGCGCGCCGGTCGGCTCCACGCCCCACACCCGCGCGACGCTTCCGGCCGCCGCGAGGCCGGTGACCACGCCGGAGATGAGCCCGCCCCCGCCCACGGGCACCACCACGGTCGCGACGTCGGGGAGATCCTCCACGATTTCGAGCGCCACCGTCGCCTGCCCCGTCACGATGTCGGGATCGTCGAACGGCGACACGATCGCGAGGTGCTCCCGCGCCGCGATCTCCTCGGCCTTCCGCTGCCGGTCTTCGGAGGTGCGCCCCGCCGGGACCACCTCCCCGCCCCACCGCTTCACGCCCGCGACCTTCACCGCCGGCGCGGTCTCGGGCATCACCACGACGGCCCGCAACCCCAGACGGCACGCCGCGTAGGCGACCGCCTGGCCGTGATTGCCGCTCGAGTAGGTGATCACCCCGCGGCGGCGCGCGGCATCGGGCAGGCGCCGGATCGCGTTGTACGCGCCGCGGATCTTGAAGGCGCCCATCGGCTGGAGGTTCTCGAGCTTGAGGTAGGCGCCGAGCGGCTCCACGTAGCGCAGCGGGGTGCGCACGGCCACACCGCGCAGGGCGGCGGCCGCCTCGCGGACGGCCTCGGGCTCGATCACGCTATTTCTTCTTGGCGCCGGACTTGGGCCGGCGCTTCGGCGGCTGCTTCGCGGCCGCGCGCGGCGCCGCGCCGTCGCCGTCCTCGTCCCCTGCCTCGGCGTCCTCGGCTTCGTCCTCCTTCACCACGCGCGCGACGTCCACCACCAGGTCCCCGGGGATGAGGTTCATGATTTTCACTCCCTGCGTGTTGCGCCCGGAGATCCGAATCCCCTCCACCGGCACGCGGATCATGATGCCCTTTTTCGTGATCATCATCAGCTCGTCGTCCGGGAGCACTTCCTTCAGGGCGACGATGTCGCCCGTCTTGTCGGCGCGCTTGAGCGTGATGATGCCGCGGCCGCCGCGGTGCTGCACCCGGTACTCGTCGAGCTCGGAGCGCTTCCCCATGCCCTTCTCGGTCACCGTGAGGAGCGTGGACTTGCGGCGCACGACTACGAGGTCGATCACCTGGTCCTTCTTCTCGAGCTCGATCCCCTTCACGCCGGTCGCCGTGCGGCCCATGTCGCGCACGTCCTTCTCGTGGAACCGGATGCTCATCCCGTGGCGCGTCGCGAGCACGATGTCGTTCTTGCCGTCCGTCACCTGCACGTCGATCAGCTCGTCGCCCTTCTCCACGTTGATGGCCCGGATGCCAACAGAGCGCGGATTCCCGAACTCCGACAGCACCGTCTTCTTCACGACGCCCTGCTTGGTGGCGAACAGGAGGTACTGGTCGTCGGCGAACTCGCGGACCGGCACAAGGGACGCCAGGCGCTCGTCGGGCTTCATGGCGATGCAGCTCGCGATCGGCTTGCCCCGCGCCGCGCGCGCCGCCTGCGGGATCTCGTGCACCTTGAGCCAGTAGCACTGCCCCTGCTGGGTGAAGAACATCACGTAGTCGTGGGTCGAGGCGATGAACAAGTGCTCTACCCAATCGTCTTCCTTGGTGTGGGCCGAGATGACGCCCTTGCCGCCGCGCCGCTGGCGCCGGTACGCCGTCGTCGGGAGCCGCTTGATGTAGCCCGCGTGGGACACGGTGATCACCATGTCCTCTTCCGCGATCAGGTCCTCGATCGAGAACTCGCCCTGGTCGGCGACGATCTCGGTGCGGCGCTCGTCGCCGAACCCATGCGCTAGCTCCGAGAGCTCCTCCTTGAGGATCTTCATGCGGCGGGGCCGGGACGCGAGGATCTCTTTGCACTCTTTGATGAACTTGCGGACCTCTTTCAGCTCTTCGTCGAGCTTCGTGATCTCGAGCGCCGTGAGCCGGGCCAGCCGCATGTTGAGGATCTCGGCCGACTGCTTCTCCGAGAGCTTGAACCGCTTGCGCAGCGCCGCGTCCGCCGCCGGCGTGTCTTTGGACTTGCGGATGATCCTGATGACCTCGTCGATATTGTCGACGGCGATCTTCAGGCCTTCCAGGATGTGCTCCCGGTCCTGGGCGCGCTTCAGCTCGAACTCCGTGCGGCGCGTGATGACGGTGTGGCGGTGCTCGATGAAGTGCTGCAGCAGCTCCTTCAGGTCCATCTCCTTCGGCCCGCCGTCCACCAGCGCGAGCATGATGGCGCCGAAGGTCACCTGCATCTGCGTGCGCATGTAGAGCTGGTTCAGGACGACGAGCGGCACGGCGTCCCGCTTCAGCTCGATCACCACCCGGATGCCTTCCTTGTCGGACTCGTTCCGCAGGTCCGAGATCCCCTCGAGCTTCTTCGCGAGCACGAGGTCCCGGATCTGCTCGATCACCCGCTCGGGAGCGACCTGGTAGGGGAACTCCGTCACGACGATCTGCTGCTTGCCGGTCGACTCCTTCTCCTCCACCGTCGCGCGCGCGCGAATCACGATCCGGCCGCGGCCCTTCTCGTAGCACTCCTTGATGCCGGCGCGGCCGTAGATGATCCCGCCAGTCGGGAAGTCGGGACCCTTCACAAACTTGCGAAGATCTTTCACGGCGGCGTTGGGGTGGTCGACGAGGTGGTTGATCGCCTCGACGGTCTCCGCGAGGTTGTGGGGCGGAATGTTCGTCGCCATGCCGACCGCGATCCCCGCCGAGCCGTTCACGATTAGGTTGGGGAGCCGCGCCGGCAGCACCGTCGGCTCCTGGAGCCGGTCGTCGAAGTTCGGGACGAAGTCGACGGTATTCTTGTCGATGTCCTCGAGCATCGTCATCGCGACGCGGGTGAGCCGGGCCTCGGTGTAGCGGTACGCGGCGGGTGAGTCGCCGTCGACGGAGCCGAAATTCCCCTGCCCGTCCACCAGCGGGTAGCGGAGCGAGAACTCCTGCACCATGCGCACGAGCGAGTCGTAGACCGCCACGTCGCCGTGAGGGTGGTACTTGCCGAGGACATCGCCCACCACCGTCGCGCTCTTCTTGTGCGGGCGGCCGGGCACGAGCCCGAGCTCGTGCATCGCGTACAGGATCCGACGGTGCACCGGCTTCAAGCCGTCGCGCACGTCGGGGAGCGCGCGCTGCACGATCACGCTCATCGAGTAGTCGAGGAACGACTCCTTCATCTCGTCTTCGATGAGGCGGGGGAGGATGCGTTCGCGAACGTTGGGAGCAGTCATGACGGGCGGGTGTCAGGTGCCTTTGGGAATGGGGAAGTCACGGGCCCGGGCAAGCGGGCTAAGTTGAAACAAAATAACCACTTAGGTAGCCAAATTCAACTCGGATGGAGCGGCGAAGTCTGTGTCGGGCGTGAGGTTAGGAATCGACGTTTGGGAGTCGCGGTCGTCCACGTGGTTGACGGCCAGTTGACGGTGCCCGCCGATCGTTTCCCACGCTGAAGCGTGGGCTCGGCCGGCACCGTGCTGCAGCACAGCGAGCGAAGCGGCTCTCATCGGAGCGAATTGTCCTTCAGGACAGTCCTGGCCGAGCCCATCCTTTAGGATGGGGGGCCGATCTCCACCGCGATCTTCCCCAGCTGCTCCCCCCGGTCCAGGCGCTCGAACGCGGCACGCGCCTCCGCGAGCGGATAGACCCGGTCCACGAGGGGGCGCAGGTGTCCGGCGCCGAGCTGCCGCACGACCTCCTGATATTCGGCGGCGTTCCCCATTGTCGACCCCATGATGGTGTACTGATTCCAGAACAGTCGCCGTGCGTCCGTCACCACGTTGGGGCCGCTCGTCGCTCCACAGGTGACGAGGCGCCCGCCCTTGCACAGCGACCGGAGCGAGTTCTGCCACGTCGCTTCCCCCACGCTGTCGACCACCACGTCCGCGCCCCGCCGCCCGGTCAGCGCCCGGACCTCGCGTGCGACTTCCTGAGTCGCGTGATTCAGGGTGACGTCAGCTCCGAGCTTGCGCGCCTCGGGCAACTTGGCGTCATGCGACGAGGTCACGATCACGCGGGCGCCCCGGAGCTTGGCGATGCGCAGCGCCGCGAGCGAGACCCCACCGCCGATGCCCCACACGAGCACAGTCTCGCCCGCCCGGACCGCGGCGCGCGTCACGATCATCCGCCACGCCGTGAGGGTCACCAGGGAAAAGGCCGCCGCCTCGGCCCAGCTGAGCGGCGGGTCGAGCGCCGGCACCAGAGCGAGGTTCCGTTCCGGCACGACGATCGAGCCGGTGAGGGTCCCCGGCAAGTGCTCACCCAGCAGCCGATAGTTCAAGCACAGCGAGTGCTCCCCCGCCATGCAGTATTCGCAGGTGTAGTCCGAGATCCCGGGGTTGATCATCACGCGGTCGCCCGCCTTCACCCGCGTCACGCCACCGCCCACCGCCGCGACGACCCCGGCGCCGTCGGCGCCGAGGACGTGCGGGAACCGGCGGTCACCCGGCAGGCCACGCACGACGAAGAGATCGAGGTGATTCAGCGCGGCGGTCCGGAGGGCGACCCGAACGTCGCCAGGAGCGAGGGCGGCATCCGGCTCGGGAACGTCAGCTATCTGTATCTGATCGAGGCCGCCGGTGGCGCGGATGACGCAGGCGAGCAAGGGTCCCTAGGGCATGAAAGCCGGCGTCATCATCTGCTCGGCCCCCGTGGTTGGCAACGGCACCGCGGCGCCACCGGTCCCGATCGGCTGGATGTAGACCCGATAGAACGGCTTGCCGCCCCCCTGCACGTTTACGACGAGCCCGAGCAAGTCACCGGAGGGCGATAGGGCGAAGGCCGAGATCACCAGGTCCGTGCCCGTCAGCGGCGTGACCTTCCCCGTGGCCAGGTCGGCCTTGACCACCTGGGTCAGCGTGCGACCCCCCTGCTTGGTCTCGAGCAGGTAGGCGAGCGAACCGTCGCGCAGGAAATGCGGCTCGATGTTCCTCACGCCCGGGGTGCTCTTCGTGAAGGCGCGCTGGTTGGAGCCGTCCTTCGACATGAGCCACACGTTGGTGCCGGCGTCGCGCGACGAGACGAAAGCGATCGTCTCGCCGTCGGGGGAAATGGTGGGCTGCGAATTGACCGCCGGCTCTTGCGTGAGCTGCGTCGGCTCGGCTGCCGAAAGCGGCTGCAGGAATATCTGCGAGCGCGCAGTACGGTCGGACTGGAAGACCACGGCGTTGCCGTCCGGCGTGAACTGCGCGCGCCCGTCCGTAGCGGGAGCGTTGGTCAAGCGGGTGACGTTCGTGCCGTCCGCATCCATCAGGTAGATGTGCCGGTGCGAGGAGTACGCAATGCGGGACCCGTCGGGGGAGAATGCCGGCTCGGTGGCGATCGCCGTGTCCTGGGTGATCTTGCGCAGCTGAGCGAGGTTGGACCGCTCCGCGGCGTACAGCTGGAACCGCCCCGAGCGCGAGCTCGCCACGACGATCTCTCCCTGCACCACGACGTCCGCGGTCGCGCGCTTGCCTCCGGGAGCCGTGGCCACGATCTGCGCGCGCCCGTAGCTCACGGCGGTGATGATGCCGTCGTCCGCCACCGCCACCAGCTGGGGATTGTCGGATGCCCAGGTCAGCGCGGTGGCGAGTCCGATCACTGCGCCCGCGGAATCGACGTAGTTCCCCTTCAGCGTGTAGCGCCGGTTGAGGGGCAGGCCGAGGCGCGCGGCCGACAGGCGTACGCTCGCCGCCAGCACGCGCACCGTCCACGTCACAATCAGCCCCTGCCCCGGTCCCTTCACCACCAGCTGTGTCTTGCCAGCCTTCCTGCCGGCGAGCACGCCCGACGCCGCGTCGAAGCTCGCGAGCGACGTGTCGGCCAGGCTCCATTGCAGCGGCGCGTCCGCCACGGGGGTCCGATCGGCCGCGAGCGCCTGCGCCTCGAACTTCACCGTGCCCTGGATCGGAACCAGCACCTCGTCCTGCCACTTGGGCCGCACGGCGAGCAGCTCCACCGGCCTGTGGACCACGACATCGATGCTCTTCGCCTGGAGCAGGCCCGACACCGAGACCGTGGCCTTGCCCGGTGCAACGGCGGTCAATACGCCGGTCAGGCTCACCCGGGCCACGCTGGGGTCACTCGAGGTCCACTGCAGGGCGAGCGGGTTGATGATCCGGCCGTTCTGCGCCGGCACGACGACGCGCACGGTGTCGGCCTCGCCGGGGCCAAGCGTGATGGGCGCCTGCTCGCGGAACACGAAGTCGGTCTGCTGCACGACGACCGGCGCCGTCGCCGTGAGGCCGCTCCCGGTCGTGATCTGCACCGTACCCTGCCCGGACGCGAGCGCCACGACGACGCCGTTCTGGTCCACGCTGGCGATGTCGGGGCGCAACGATCTCCAGGTCACGACGACCGGGGCGGCGGCGGAGCCGTCGTCCTTCAGGGCGCGCGGCGCGGCCCGGACGTTTTCCGACGGCAGGAGGTAGATCGTCGGGGGCTCGAGGCGCAGCACCGTCGCGACCCCCGTGCCCGGGGGCTGCCCCACGAGCGACCCGTCGGAGGGAGGGGTGCCGGGCGGCGTCTGAGTGACCTGCTGGCCGCCGTCCGGCGGAGGCGGCGGCGGCCCCGTGCCACCCACCACCTGCACCGCGGCTGTGCCCTTGCGCGAGCCGACCCGCGCTTCGATGATCGCGACGCCGTTGGCCACGCCTGTCACCGTGCCGTTGTTGTCCACGCGCGCGATCTGGATGTTGTTGGACGACCAGAACACGCGGACCGTCGGGATCACGTTGCCCACGCGATCGAACGCCGTCGCGAGGAGCCCGCTCCGCTCGCCCACTTTGACGGTGATGGACGGCGGCGCGACCTGCACTTCGGCGACGTTTTGGGCAACGAGGGTGCCCGGCAACCCGAGTAGGAGAGCGGCCGCTCCCCGTGGGAGTGTCATAGCGGCGCGAACCTAAGTCTCCGTAACTGCCGTTGTCAAGCGAACTTGTCACTTCGTGACGGTGACCGCCGCAGGGCAGCGCGCGGCGCTGCGCCATCACTTGCGTTGATGAGTTCGCGGGGTAAGCTATAGGCCACGCCCACCGACAACCAGCGGAGGAGAGATCCGATGCTCGAGCTGACCGACTTCTCGGAGAGTGGCTGGACCGGCCCCGGCATGATGGAGCCGCTGATGCCGTCGATGCCTTCCCAGCCGCCCGCGCCTACCCCGGCGTCCCCGATGGGGGAACCGCGCAAGGCCGCACCGAAGGCCAAGCGAGCCCCGACCCGGAGGAAGAAGGCGTCGCGGCCCAAAGCGCGGAAGAAGGCGAAGAAGTCGCGGCCGCGGGCCAAGGCCCGGCGGCGCGCGAAGGCGAAGCGGAGACCGGCGCGCAGGCGTCGCCGCTAAAACACCTCGACGACACAGCGCGGGAGCGTCCTCCGGATGGCGGCGGCCATCTCGGCGAGGCGCTCCCGCGGCACGTTTTGCAGGGTCGGATCCGCCGGTGGGCGGGCGAGGGAGTAGAGGTGCACCACATCCGGGTCCGCCCGCGCCACCAGCGGCAGCCACGCCTCGAGACTCGCCGCGCTCGCCCCGTCCCAGTCCCGTCCCCGCGTGACCATAGCCTGCACCGTGTAGGGTTTGAGCGTCCGATACACATCGGCGAGGCGCTCCGCGTCGTAGCGCGCGCCGTTCACCCGTTCCGGCGGCCCGGGGTCGAGCTTCATCATGCGGGCGTCGAGCCGCATCAGCGCGTCGCGCACAGCGGGGCGCGCGGCGGCGAGGCCGTTCGAGAGCACACCGACGCGCGACCCGGGAGCGAGCTCAGCGCGCACCACAAGCACCCGCTCGACCGTCACCGCGAACCGCGGGTGCAGCGTGGGCTCGCCGTTGCCCGCGAACGTGATCCAATCGGGGAGCCGCGTCAGCCGGGTGAGGGCGCGCCGCAGGCTATGCGCCACCTCGTCCGGGGAAGGCCAGCGAGCGCGCGCCGCCTGCGGAGTGTTGAACCCGCATTCGCAGTACGGACAATCGAAGGTGCAGAGCTTCGAGCGCGCCGGGAGCAGGTTGAGCCCCAGGCTCGTGCCAAGGCGCCGCGAGTGCACCGGGCCATTGATGATCGTCTCCCACAGGGAGCCGCCGTCGGGCCGCGCGCCCTGGGAGCCGAGCGACGGCAGCGGGGTTGCGTCGGCCATCACGGAAGGTACGTTGTGCACCCGTGCGATGGTGTCTGCTCGGCGCGCTGCTGGGAGCGTGCGGGAGTCCGCCGCACGCGCGCGGCGACCCGCAGCACGAGGTCGCGGCGTTGCTCGCCCGCAGCGCCGCCGCGTGGAACCGCGGCGATCTCGCGGGCTTCATGAGCGACTACGCCCCCGACTCACTTACCAGCTACTTCTCCGGCGGCCACGTGCAATACGGCTGGCAGTCGCTGTACGACCGCTACCAGCGCGCCTATTTCGCGCCGGGCAAGTCCCACGATTCGCTGAGCTTCGACGAAGCGCATGTCCGGGTCCTCGCGCCCCGCCTGGCTTTCTGCACCGCGCGCTTCGCGCTGCACCGGGGCGATTCCCTGATCGCCAGCGGGCCGTTCACCCTCATCCTGGAACGGCGCGGCGACCGCTGGCTCATCGTGCACGACCACACGTCTGCGGATCCCAAGTGACGCCTCACGCCCCCCGCATCGCGCTCGCCGTCGTGCTGCTGCTGTGCGCCTGCAAACCCCCCGGCGAAGGCGTCATCGCGCTTGAAGGCGGGACGCTGATCGACGGGTCAGGGACGGCGCCCGCCGCGGACGCCCTGGTGCTGGTCGAGCAGGGCCACATCCGGGCCGTCACCCACATGAGCGAGGCCGACGTGCCGCGCGGCGCGCAGGTCGTAAACGTGGCCGGTAAGACGATCATCCCCGGGCTGATCGACGCGCACGCGCACGTCGAGCGCTGGGCGGCGGGACGCTACATCGCGTGGGGGGTGACCACGGTGCGCGACATGCACTCGCGCGCCGATTCGGGCTTCGCGCTGCGCAACGATCTCAACCTGGCCGCGATCCTCGGGCCGCGGATGTTCACGGCGGGCCCGCTGATCGACGGCGCGCCCCCGACCTACAAGGACGCGACCGGCGTCGCGGTGGGCGCCGAGGCCCGCAAGGCGGTCGACCAGCGCGCCGTCGCCGGCGCGGACTACATCGCGATCTACACCAGGATCACGCCGGCGCTGCTCCGCCCGCTGATGGACGAAGCCGGGACACTCAGGCTCGCGGTGGCAGCCCATCTGGGCAAGATCGACGCCCTGGCGGCGGCGCGCGCCGGGGTTGCCTCGATCGAACACATGTCGGGCGTGGTCGAGGCCGCCAGCCCGAATCCCGCGTCCTACTACCGCGCCCACGACCGGTTCCTGGCCGGCTGGACGATGGAAGAGACGGGATGGGGGCGGCTCGATTCGGGCGCAATCGCGCGCACCGCGCGGGCGCTGGCGCGCTCGCGTGTGGCCATCGTGCCGACGTTGGTGCAGCACGAGATGCTGTCCCGCCTGAACGACCCCACGCTGCTGACACGCCCGACCATGGCCGACGTCCCCAGGTGGGCGGCGAGCGTGCGCGACGTCGCCGGCCTGCTCAAGCGGAGCGGCTGGCGCCCCGCCGACTTCGCCGCCTTCCGCCGCGGGCGCGCGCGCCAGGACCAGTTCGTGCGCGAGTTCAAGCGCGCCGGCGGCCTGATCGCGGCGGGCTCCGACGCGGCGAGCCCACTGCTGGTGCCGGGCGCCGCGCTGCACGACGAGCTCGAGCTGCTCGTGTCGGCCGGCTTGACTCCGCTCGAAGCGATCGGCGCCGCCACACGCCAGGCGGCCCAGCTGCTGCGCGCCGACTCGCTCGGCTTGCTCGCCCCCGGCAAGGTCGCCGACCTCGTGGTGCTGAACGGCAACCCGGCGACCGACATCGCCGCCACGCGCGACATCGCCTGGGTCATGACGCGCGGCCGGATCGTGTACCCGGACTCGGTCCGCAGGGGGTGGCCGAAATGAGAGGATTCGTCGTGGCGCTCGTCGTGCTCGCAGCGTGCGGGAAGGGGGATGTGGGAGGGGGGAAGAGTCGGTTAGACCTCGTGCTGCGGCACGGCTGGATTGTGGACGGTAGCGGCAACCCGAAATACCGCGGGGACGTGGGCGTCCGGGGCGATCGGATCGTGGCGGTCGGGTTCCTAGACGGGGCGCAGGCCCGCGAGACCCTCGATGTGAGCGGCCTCGTCGTCGCCCCGGGCTTCATCGATATGCTCGGCCAATCCGAGCAGAACGTGCTGATCGACAACCGCGTGCTCTCGAAGGTGACCCAGGGGATTACGACCGAGGTCACGGGGGAGGGCGGCAGTATCGCGCCGCTCACCGAGCAGCTGGTCGCGGCCGATTCCGACCTGATGCGGAAGTACCACTTCCAGGAGGACTGGCGCGACCTCGACGGGTACTTCGCCCACCTCGCGCGCACCGGCTCCACGGTCAATATCGCGACGTTCGTCGGCGCCACGCAGCTCCGCATGGTGGTCGTGGGGAACGAGGACCGTCCGGCGACTGCCGCGGAGCTGGCCCACATGCAGGCGCTCGTGGACACGGCGATGGAGCAGGGCTCGCTCGGCGTGTCCACGGCGCTCGAGTACGCCCCCGCGCTGTACGCGCCGACCGACGAGCTCGTGGCGCTGGCGCGAGCGGCCCGGCGGCACGGTGGACTCTACGCCACGCACATGCGGAGTGAGGGCGGCGCGATCGACGCAGCGCTCGACGAGGTGTTCCGCATCGCGCGCGAGGCCGACATCGCGGCCGAGATCTGGCACCTGAAGGTGGCCGGCCGCCTCAATTGGGGGCGGATGCCGCACGTGCTGGTGCGCATCGACTCGGCGCGGGCAGCGGGGCTCGACGTCACGGCGAACCTGTACCCGTACCAGGCCGCCGCCACGTCGCTCGACGCCTCGATCCCCGGCTGGGCCCACGCGGGCGGGGTCGATTCGCTGATCGCGCGCCTGCGCAACCCCGCCGCCCGCGCACGTATCCGCGCCGAGCTGCTCGCGCCCCCGCAACCCACCGATCGGTTCCTGCGGGCAGCGGGCGGTCCGGCGGGCGTGCTCGTGCTCCCCTTCGCAGACTCCCTCAAACAGCTCACGGGCAAGCGGCTGTCCGAGGTGGCGGCGCTGCGCCACGCCGATCCCATCGAGACGCTGTTCGATCTCGTCATCGCCGAGCATGCCCGCACCAGCGCGATCTACTTCCTGATGGCGGAGCCGGACGTGCAGCTCGCACTCAAGGCCTGGTGGACGGCGTTCGACACCGACGCGGGCGGCGTCGCCCCCGATGGGCCGTTCGCGGGAGACGGGACCCACCCGCGCGCCTACGGCACCTTCGCCCGGATCCTCGGCCACTACGTCCGCGACCTGAACCTGCTGCCGCTCGAGCAGGCGGTCCGCAAGGCGACGTCGCTCCCGGCGCAGCGCGTGGGTCTGCACGACCGCGGCCTGCTCCGCCCCGGGATGTACGCCGACATCACCGTGTTCGACCCCAACGCCATCAGCGATCGCGCGACCTTCGAGCGACCGCACCAGCCTTCCGCCGGAATCGTGTTCGTGCTGGTGAACGGGCAGATCGTGCTGAGCCACGGCACGCTCACGGCCGCGCGTCCGGGGCGGGGCCTGCGCGGTCCCGGGTACGTGGCGCCCGAGCGGCGCGCCAGGAAGTGACGCTCACGCGGCTGCTGCTGGCGTGGCTGCCGGTCACGCTGGAGTTCGTCATCGTGGGCGCAGGAGAACCAGATCGCGAGCCGTCCCCGGACACCAGCGGTCGGAGAGCAGTGTTCACGCCGCGCGACGTATTGTGGCGAGCCCTCGAGGCAGCCGCGGTTACGCTCTTCGGGTCGCTCTGGTTCGACTCGCTCGGTCACGGCGGCTGGTGGCTACTGTTCGGGCTCGCGGGGTTGATGGTCGCGCTCGCGCGCTTCCCCGGCTCGACCGCGGGCGCGCTCGACCGCCGCACCGCCGTGACGAGAACGCTGCGCGACGTCGTGCGCTACGTTCTCGCCGGCGCAATTCTCGCCTGGGTGCTCGGATAGAGTATCTTCGGTGGACGATGTCTACCGAACCTGTGACCACGATCCGGCTGACGGCCCTGTCGCACGGCGCGGGCTGAGCCTGCAAACTCGGCCCCGCCGAGTTGGCGCAGGTCTTGCGCCACGTGCCGCTCGCGACGGATCCTCGGATCCTCGTCGACGCCTCGACCCGCGATGACGCCGCCGTGGTTCAGCTGACGGCGGATCGCGCGGTGGTGGCGACGGTGGACTTTTTCACGCCCATCGTCGACTCCGCCTATGACTTCGGTCGCATCGCGGCCGCGAACGCCCTGTCCGACATCTACGCCATGGGGGCCACTCCGCTCTTTACGCTGAACCTCGTCGGGTGGCCGCGGGAGACCGCGCTCCTCGAATTGTTGGGTGACGTGCTTAAGGGTGGTGCCGACGTCGTGCGCGAAGCCGGAGCGTTCATCCTGGGCGGGCACTCCGTCGACGACCCGGAGCCGAAGTTCGGCATGGTGGCGGTGGGCGAAGTGCATCCCGCGCGCGTCGTCACGAACGCCGGGGCGCGGCCCGGCGATGCCCTGGTGCTCACGAAGCCGATCGGTACGGGCGTGCTGGCGACCGGTTTGAAGCGCGATCTCCTGACCGAAGAGCAGCTCGGGCCAGCGGTGGCGGCGATGACGACCCTCAACGCTGGCGCCGCGCGGGCCATGCTCGCGGTGGGCGTGCATGCGGGCACGGATGTGACGGGGTTCGGGCTGCTGGGTCACCTGCACAGCCTGCTGCTTGCGAGTGGAGCGGCGGCGGAGCTGAAGGCGGCCACCGTCCCGCTCTTGCCTCACGCCCGCGACATGGCAGAGCGCGGTGCCATCCCCGGCGGTACGACGCGCAACGCGGACAGCCTGCGGGAAGCGGTGCGGTTCGCCGCAAGCGTGGATGCCGTGACGCGCGTCCTCCTGGTAGACGCGCAAACGTCGGGCGGCCTGCTGCTCGCGGTCCCTGCGGAACGTTCCGATGCCCTGGTCGCGGCCCTCGCGCGCGAGCATACGCCCGCGGCCGCCGTGATCGGGAGGGTCGTGGCGGGGACGCCGGGCGGCATCGAGGTACACTAGAGGAGCGCTCGCGTGGCCGCGATCGAGGAGTTCCGGACGCTCACGCCGGAGGCGCTGGACGCGCTGGAGCGGGCGGTGCGCGAGCGCCGGCGGGTGGCGTTGCGGCGCCGTGGCACCGAGTTTGTGGTCGTGGCGGAGCGCCTCGACACGGGGCCGCGTGACGAGCTGCTCGAGGGAAGGCTGCCGATGACGGGAGAGATCCTGACGTTCCGGCTGCGTGAGCTCGAGACCTTCGCGGTGCTGCCGTAGCCGTGTTCACACACTTGCTGGTGGGCCTGGACGGGAGCCCCCGCGCTGACGGGGCGCTCGAGCAAGCCGTGGTGCTGGGGGAGCGCTTCCACAGCACGATCACGGTCGCGCACGTGCGCGAGAGCGGGGGCGGGGCCAAGCAGGCGGACGCGGGGGCGATGCTGGAGCGGGCACGCGAGCGCGTCCTCGCTGCCGGGCTCGTCGCGGAGCTGGTCGAGCGGCAAGGCGAGCCCGACGTGGTGCTGGCCGAGCTCGCGAAGCCCGCGGACGCGGTTCTGGTGGGGCGTCACGGCGTCACGAGCCAGGGGGAGGCGCTCGGGCCAACCGTCGCGTCGCTCATTCGCATCGCGGAGCGCTGTGTGGTGGTGTGCGCGGGTGTGGCCTCCCCGATGCGCTCCTGCGCCATCGCCTTCGACGGGCGGGAAACGAGCCGGCGCGCCCTCGACCTCGCGGCGCGGTTCGCGAGCATCGTCGGCAGCACGGTGCACGTCATTCACGCCGCCGCGGACCGCGAGGCGGGCCTGCAGGTAGTTGGGGAGGCCGAGGCCGCGCTGTCCCTGCAGCGCGTGGTGTTCGTCACCCACATCGAGCCCGGCACGCCGGGGGAGGTGGTCGCGCGGGTGGTGAAGCGCATCCGCTGCGACGCCCTGTTCGCGGGCGCGCATGTGACCCGCCAGGAGGGACGGCCCAGCGGCGTCGTGGTGTCCCACGCGGAGGAAATCCTGCGGTATACCGACATCCCTGTCGTGATTCAGCCCTGAGACATGCCTCCGCCCGCGACGCGAGTGCTGGTGCACGCCGACGAGAGCTGCCTCGGCAATGGCACAGAGCCGCCCAATCCGGGCGGCAACGCCGCCCTGATCGAGGCGCCCGCGGGGGACAGCTTCGCCCGCTGGGATTTCTTCGAATGCTCCCCGGATACCACCAACCAGAAGATGGCGCTCGCCGGGGCGATCGCCGCGCTCGAGTGGCTGCGCCGGCGCTGGCAGCACGCCGACGTCGTGTACGTGTCCGACTCGGAGTATCTCATCAAGGGCATGTCGTCGTGGGTGAAGGACTGGCAGGCGCGGGGCTGGAAGCGGAAGGGCGGCGCGATCGAGAACCTGGAGCTGTGGCAGAAGCTGGTCCAGGCGGCCGCCGCTCACACCGTGGCGTGGCGCTGGGTGCGCGGGCACGCCGGCCACCCCAAGAACGAATACGCCAACACGCTGGCGATGCACGCCGCCGAGCGCCAGGAACGCTCGAACGGGCTCGTACCCTCGGGCTTCGATGCCTGGCTCGCCCGCCAGCGCGCGCGCGGCGACGGACTGTACGCCGACTACGACCCCGACCGGGAGCTGCATGAGCGTGTATAAGGACGGAGTACCGGCCAACACGCATCACCTGAACCTCCTCCCCGACGGCGCCGCGGCGCCCCCGGTCCAGCGCATCCCGCTGTACGAGGTCTACATGCGCATGGCGGAGGAGCTGGCGAAGCGCTCCACCTGCACCCGCCTCCAGGTCGGCACCGTCGTCACTGACCAGCAGCTCGAGAACGTGCTCGCGATCGGCTACAACGGGAACGCCCGCGGACTCCCGAACAAGTGCGACTCCGCCGTGCCTGGGAGCTGCGGCTGCATCCATTCTGAGATGAACGCGCTCGTGAAGGCGCCGGGAAGCGTGCGGGACAAGGTGGTTTTCATCAGCGCGTCGCCGTGCGTGATGTGCGCCAAGCTGATGATCAACTCGGGCGTCACGCACGTGTTCTACCGCAAGCCGTACCGGGACCCGTCCGGGATCGAGGTGCTCGCGCAGGGCGGCGTGACGCCGGTGCTGTACGAGCGGTGGGTGCGCGAATGGCGCTGACGGGGAACGGGAGACGGGAAACGGGAAACGGGTCTCATGGCGGATGAGCTGGACCGCCTGTTCGGCCGGCTCGTCGAGGCCCTCGCCGAAGCCGGGCCCGGGCGGCTCGCGGTGCCGTTCGCGAGCGCCGAGTTGTACGAGCGCCTGGTCCCCTACCGCTCCAACCGGGCCAAGCTGAACGTCGCCACCCATCAGGACTACGAGATGACCGTGCTGCGCCTCCTCGCCGGCGAGCGCGGCTACGCGCGCCTCGAGCCGACCGACGTACAGGAGGCGCTGCAGCGCGAGGCGGCGGCCACGAATCCCGATACCGCCCTGTTCCGCAACTTCCCCGACGCCCAGATCATGATCAACCGCATCGCGGCGGAGCGCTTCCTCAAGGGGGAGCGGGCGTACGCCCCCCCCTCCCCCTCGGTGACGGCGGCCCCGCTCGAAGAACCGGGCGACGCGGACGAGGAGCCGGTCGCTCCCTCGCACTTCGCTCTCGACGAGTCCGAGACGCGCGCGCCGCAGTGCGCCTACTGCGGCGGGACGCTGCCCGCCGGCCGCAAGGTGAACTTCTGCCCGCACTGCGGGCAGCCGCCCTCGGGCGAGCTGCGCTGCCCCGCCTGCGGCAGCGAGGTCGACGTGGGGTGGGCCTATTGCGCGAGCTGCGGCCGCCCCACGGGATTCGAGTGAGCGTCGGACGGTCGGACGGTGGGACCGTGAAGACCCATCGCATCGCTGTCATCGCCGGGGACGGAATCGGCCCCGAGGTCATCGAGACCGCGATTCCGGTGCTCGATCGAGCAGCCGCGAAACATGGCTTTGCCCTCGAGTGGCAGCGTTTTCCATACGGTGCAGACCACTACCTCAAAACGGGGGAGACGCTGCCAGATGAGGCGTTCAGGAAGCTGCGAAACGAGGCGGATGCCATTTTCGTCGGTGCGTTCGGCGACCCGCGCGTACCGGGAAATGAACACGCCCGGGACATCTTGTTGGGCCTCAGGATTCGGTTAGACCTCTACATCAATTTTCGCCCCGTCAAGCTTCTGCACCCCGACTTGACTCCCCTAAGGTGGGACAGTGCGACTATTGACTTCGTCATCTTTCGCGAGAACACGGAAGGAGTCTACCTGGGCCGCGGGCGCATCGATGGAGGGAAGTACATCGCGGAAGAAGTGAACACCGTGGCCGGCGTGTCGCGGATCATTCGCGCGGCGTTCGAGTGGGCCAAGGCGCAGGGTCGCACGCGTGTGACCATGAGCGACAAGTCGAATGCGATTCCCGCGCACCGTATCTGGCAGCAGAAGTTCAAGGACATAGGCGCCGAGTTTCCCGGAATAATCGCCGAGCACCGCTTCATCGACACGCTCGCGCTCGAACTGATTCGCGAGCCTGAGCGGTTTCAGGTGATCGTCACGAACAACCTGTTCGGCGACATCCTCTCAGATCTGGGCGCGGCCCTCATCGGGGGGCTCGGGTTCGCCGCGAGCGCCAACCTACACCCGGGCCGGGCCGGGCTGTTTGAGCCGGTGCACGGTTCGGCGCCGGCGCTCGCGGGCACGAACGTCGCGAACCCCGTCGCGGCGATTCTCGCGGGCGCCCTCATGTTCGAGCAGCTGGGCCAGCGGGACGCGGCGCGAGCGCTCGAACAGGCGGTGCGCGCCGTCCTCGCTGCGGGAGTGAGAACGGCGGATACCGGAGGAACGGCGACGACCCAGGAAGTCGCAGCGGCGGTGGCGCGGGCCGTGTGACTACCGCCGCCCGCCCCTGCCGTCCATATTCCGCCGTCTGAGATGGTTGCTGCGGAGCATTCCCCATGAAGACCCAGGGTTCCACCAAAGACGTCGTGTTCCTCTCGGGGGTCCGGACCGGGTTCGGCGCCTTCGGCGGCACGCTCAAGGATCTCTCGGCCATCGAACTCGGGGCCGTCGCGGCCCGCCACGCCCTCGCGCGCTCGGGCGTCCCGGCGAACGAGATCGGTCACAGCGTTTTCGGCAACGCCCTCCAGACGTCCGCGGATGCGATCTACGGTGCCCGGCACATCGGCCTCAAGGCGGGCTTACCGATCGAGGTGCCGGCCGTGACCGTCAACCGGCTGTGCGGCTCGGGATTCGAGGCGATTACGCAGGGGGCCCAGCTCATCCTGCTGGGCGAGGCCGACGCGGTGCTCGCGGGCGGCACGGAGTCGATGAGCCAGGCGCCGCACGTGGTGCGCGGGGCCCGCTGGGGGATCCGCCTCGGGCCGCCCGCGCCGCTCGAGGACCTGCTGTGGGAGGCGCTCAAGGACCCGCAGTGCGGCCTCTCCATGGCCGAGACCGCCGAGGGCCTGGCGGAACGCTACAAGCTCACGCGCCGGGAGGTGGATGAAGTGGCCCTAGCCTCGCAACAGCGCGCCAAGCAGGCGTGGGACGCCTGCGTGTTCCAGGACGAAGTGGTGCCCGTGCCTGTGAAGGGGAAGAAGGGTGAGACGGTCGAGTTCCGGGCCGACGAGCACATGCGACCGGCGACGACGCTCGACGTGCTGCTGTCTCTCAAGCCCTACTTCAAGAAGGACGGACTCGTCACCGCGGGCAACGCCTCAGGGATTGTGGACGGCGCGGCGGCGACGGTGATCGCCGGCGCGGACTACGCACAGGCGCACGGCCTGAAGCCGATCGGCCGCCTCGTCGCGTGGGCCGTGGCAGGGGTGGAGCCCAGGTTCATGGGAATCGGCCCCGCTCCGGCGGCGCGCAAAGCGCTCGCGAAGGCGGGGATGCGTCTCGAGCAGATGGACCTGGTCGAGGTGAACGAAGCATTCGCCCCGCAGTACCTCGCCGTGGAGCGGGAGCTCGGCCTCGACCGCGCTCGCACCAACGTGCACGGCGGGGCCATCGCGATCGGCCACCCGCTCGCGGCGACGGGCACGCGCATCACCATTCATTTGCTCCACGCGCTGCGCCTCGGGAAGCAGCGGTTCGGGCTGGGCTCGGCCTGCATCGGCGGTGGTCAGGGCGCGGCCGTGATCGTGGAAGCCCTTCCCGCCTGAAGCCGGAGGAAATCCCAGATGGGCGGCATCCTTCTCCCCGCGATCGGCGCGATTCTCCTGTACCTCTTTTCGGGGTTGCGCGTGCTGCGGGAATACGAGCGCGCAGTCTACTTCTTTCTCGGCCGCTCCTGGGGCGCCAAGGGCCCCGGGCTCATTTACCTCCCGCCCCTGTTCGCCAAGATGCAGAAGGTCTCGCTCCGCGTGGTGGCCCTCGACATCCCACCGCAGGACGTGATCACGCGCGACAACATCTCGATCAAGGTGAACGCGGTCCTCTATATGCGGGTGCAGGACGCGGTGAAGGCCGTGATCGGCGTCGAGAACTACCTCTACGCCACGAGTCAGCTCGCCCAAACCACGCTGCGCTCGGTGCTCGGCGAGACGGAGCTCGACGAGCTGCTGATGAACCGCGAGAAGATCAACGACATCCTGAAGAACATTATCGACAAGCGCACCGAGGACTGGGGCGTGGAAGTGTCCGCCGTTGAAGTGAAGGACGTCGACCTGCCGCCCGAGATGAAGCGCGCGATCGCCCGCCAGGCTGAAGCGGAGCGCGAGCGCCGGGCGAAGGTCATCAACGCAGAGGGCGAGCTCCAGGCCTCCGAGAAGCTGGCGCAGGCGGCGCACATCATCGGCGCCGAGCCCGCCGCGATCCAGCTGCGCTACCTGCAAACGGTCACCGAGATCGCCTCGGAGAACAATTCCACGACCATCTTCCCCATCCCTATCGATCTCTTCAAAGGGTTCCTCGAAGCGGTCGGAAAGCGGTCCGAGGCCGCTACCCCGCCTGCACTCCCCCAACGTGCGTCCGGGGAGGCCCTGCCGCAGAGCCGTAGCGACGAGAAGGTCAAAGCGTAGGATGGCGGGCGAGCTGATCAGCCGCGACGCGCTCGAGCGCATCATCCAGCGCGCCGCCGAGCTCCAGGCCGGCGAGCGCGACATCGGCGACGGCCTGACACGGGACGAAGTCCTGGCGCTGGGAAAGGAAGTCGGCATTCCGGCGCGGCACCTCCAGCAGGCGCTGCTCGAGGAGCAGACCCGCACCGTGGTCGGAGCGGGGCGGGGGCCGCTGGCATGGCTCGCCGGGCCCGCGGCGTTGACGGCGGCCCGCGTGGTGCCAGGCGATCGCACCGCGATCGAGCGCGCGCTCGGCTCCTGGCTCGAGCGGGACGAGCTGCTCCAGGTGAAGCGGCGCTTCGCCGACCACACGACGTGGGAGGCGAAGGCGGGGGCGTTCGCGTCGCTGCAGCGCGCCTTCGGGGCGGGCGGGAAGAAGTTCGCGCTCGCCCGCACCGCCGAGGTCGCGGGCAGCGTGACCCCGCTCGAGACCGGGTTCTGCCACGTGCAGCTGAAGGCTGACGTCCGCAACCTGCGCGGGCAGCGGGCCGCCGGCGCAGCGCTGCTATTCGGTCTCGGCGCGATCATTACTGCGCTCACACCTGCCCTGGGAGTGCTGCTCCCGTGGGTCCTGCTACCGGTCGCGGCGGGAACGGCTGCGGCGGCGGCCTACGCGCGCGGTCACCGGCGCGACAACGAGCACGCGCAGGTGGCGCTCGAGCAGGTCCTCGACCGGCTCGAGCGCGGCGACCTCCGGGCCGAGGCCGCCCTGCCTGGCCCGGCGGCCGCAGTCGGGCGGCTCGCGGACGAGCTGCGCACGCTGATCAACCCCGGGGCGGCGCCAAGGAACCCCGGCGCGAAGAACCCCGGGGCGGCGCCCCGGGGATAACGGCGCCATGACCGACATCCGACGCGTCGGCGTGCTGGGGTGCGGTCTCATGGGCTCCGGCATCGCGCAAGTCGCCGCCATGGCAGGGTACGAGACGCTGGTGCGCGACGTGGCGCCGGACATCTGGAGCCGGGCGCGGGCGAACATCGAGCAGTCACTCGCCAAGTTCGTCGAGAAGGGGAAGCTCACTGCGCCGGACCGGGACGCGACCCTCAAGCGGCTGAGCTTCACCACCGACACCAGCGACCTCAAGGGGTGCGACATCATTCTCGAGGCGGTGACCGAAGACCTCGAGCTCAAGAACGCCCTCTGGAACCAGCTCGACGGCTTGTGCGGGCGTGGCACCATCTTCGCCTCGAACACATCGAGCCTCACGATCGCCGCGATGGCCGCCGCCACACAGCGCGGCGACCGATTCGTCGGACTCCACTTCTTCAACCCGGTCCCGCTGATGCAGCTCATCGAGGTGGTGCGCACGGTGACCACGTCGGACGAGACGTACGGCCGCGCCTTTGCCTTCGCCAAGTCGCTGGGCAAGGAGCCCGTGGCTGCGAAGGACGCCTCGGGGTTTCTCGTCAATCTGCTCCTGGTCCCGTATCTCCTCGACGCCGTTCGCGCTGTCGAGCACCGGGTCGGCAGCGTGGCCGACATCGATCGCGCGATGCAGCTCGGATGCGGCCACCCCATGGGCCCGCTCACGCTGCTCGACTTCGTCGGGCTCGACACTACCTACAGGATCGCCGAGATCATGTTCGACGAATACCGCGAGGCGAAGTACGCGCCCCCATCCCTGCTCAAGCGCATGGTCCTCGCGGGGATGACGGGCCGGAAGAGCGGCAAAGGGTTCTACGATTATTCCGGCAACCCCCCGAAGGTATCCGACCTCGGCCTCTAGCCAGGAGTCTTCGTGCACGACCTCGGCTTCGACTGGCCTCGCCTGCACGCCGCGCTGAACGATCTCCCCGCGGCCCTGCTGTTCGCGACCGTTCTCTTCGACCTGGCCGCCTGGCTCACGCGGCGGGACTCGCTCCGGGCCGCGGCGCTGTGGACGCTGTGGGCCGGCGTCGTCGGCGGGTGGGCGGCGGTCATCGCGGGTCTGCAAGCCGAAGAGGTCATCGAGCCCGGCGAAGCGCTTCACGAGCTGATGGAGGACCACGAGACGTTTGCGCTCATCACCATGGGCATTTTCACCGCGGTGCTCGGCTACAAGCTGTTCCGGCGCGCGCGCCTCTCGGCGGGCGAAGAGCTGGCCCTGCGCGGGCTTTCAGTGGCCGGGTTCGTGGGGGTCATCTGGACCGCGTGGCTCGGGGGCAAGATGGCGTTCGAGCACGGGGCCGGGGTGACCACGGCGGCCATGCAGGCGGAGATCCAGGACCGGGCGCAGTCTCACCACCATCACGAAGGCGAAGCAGGAGCAGCGGAGCACGAGCACTAATGCAAATGCGGAATCGACCTATCCCGTTTCATTCCGCATGCCGCATTTCGCATTCCGCATTCGCCTTGCTTCTCGCCGCTTGCAACCCCGCCACCACCCGCCCCGACTTCCGACCCTTCCCCCAGGCGCTCACCGCCGTGCTGCTGGCGCGCCCCGAGCGGGTCATTCCGGTGCTTGCGACGTTAGTAGCGGCCGAGAGCCTGCGCGTGAAGCGCGCGAGCCCGCGGGACGGCTACCTCGAGACCGACTGGTACGACGTGCGGACCCACCGCTCCTTCGGGGATGGCGCCAACGTGCCGGACCTGGCGAGCACCGTGAAGCTGCGCGGCTGGGCGGATCCATACGTGCCCACGGAGACGATCTTCACGATCGAGGCCGCATACCGCCCCCGGTACGACCCATCACGCCTGGAGCGGGATCTCGAGGCCGTGCTGCCCGAGGGACACGACGGCTACAAGCTCGCGGCGAAGCTGCTGGCGCAGTTGAAAGAGAAATTCGGGTCGCCGAAGACGACGCCGTGAGTCACGCCCCCACGAGGGCGCGCACCCAGCGATCCATCACGTCGAGATCCAGCAGGGCATCGCGGCAGGGGCCGTTGGGGAGCTGCATCGTGAGCCCGAGCACGGGAAGCCTGCCCGCGACGTCCCGCAGACCCGTCATCATGTCGCGCTCGCACGCCACCGCAACGACGGCCCGCGGCCGCCGCTCGCGGATCACCCGGCGCGCGAGCTGGCCCCGGGTAGCGACGAAGACCGGCACGTCGTAGCGGCCGGCGATCGAGAGCACACCGTCCAGCGCCTGCTTGGATAGACACCGCGGAATGAGCACCAGCAGCTCACCCTTCCCCACCCGCCGCCGCCGCCGCTCCGCCAGCGCGTTGTAGACGTCGATCGCGGCATGCTCCACCCAGTCGCGGCGGCGGAACGCTCTCGCGACGAGGGACGACAGGTTCATGAGGCGCAAGTACGGGCCGCGCTCCAGCAGCCCCTCGGGGACCAGGGGCACGCCTCCATAAAAGGAAAGCAACAGGATCACGAACCACAGGATCGCGACGGCGAACCCCGCCGCGATGGTCCACGCCAGCGCCGCGGGAAGCGCCGCGTGCACGAGCGCGAGGCGCGGGGTGAGGAGGTACAGGAGCGTGGCGAGCGCGGCGAACGCGACGCAGATCGTGAGTGCCGCGTACCGGAAGAAGAGTCCCGGCGGCGCGGAGAAGTCGCCGCCGTTCGCGAGCGGCCGGCCATCCCACTCATCCCACTCGTGACCGAGACGCCGGTCGGTCTCGATATGAATGAGGTGCGCGCGGGCTGCGTCGGCCATAGCGGGTCAAGCTTCACTCGGCCCTCAGGCGGTGTCAAGCACGAATGGTGCGTGGTGCGTGGTGCGTGGTAAGTTCTGAGCCGTGACACACCACGTACCACGCACCACGCAGACACCTTGACGCATCCCCAGCCCGCGCTCCTGACCGATCCCCGCATCCGCGCAGCGTATTCCGAGGGCGCGGGGATCTACCGGATCATTCCCGTCGGCGCCGCCGTGGTCCGGGGCGTGGAGCAGCTGCAGCAGCTCGTGCGGTGGGCTGCAGAGTCGCGCACGCCGCTGGTGCCTCGCGGCTCGGGGAGCGGACTGGCGGGCGGGAGTGTCGGCAGCGGCGTGATCGTGGACCTGAGCCAGGGATTCCACTGGCTGGCGCCCAACTGGACCAAGCGCACGCTCTGGGCCGGTGCGTCGGTGACCTGGGCACAGGTGAACGAAGCGGCGCGGCCGTTCGGCCTGCGGCTGCCGCCCGACCCGTCCTCCGGAGCGTTCGCGACCTCGGGCGGTATGGTCGCGACCAATGCCGCTGGGCCGCGCTCAGTGCGCTGCGGCAGCGTGCGTAATTGGGTCGAGGCCGTCGAGGTGGTCGAGCAGGACGGCGCGACCCGGCGCGTAGAGCGGGGCGTCCACGGCACCGCGCGCTGGCACCTCGAGCCCGCGGCGGCAGAGCTGGTGCGCCAGCGCTTTCCCCGCACCCGCAAGAGCTCGACCGGATACGCGCTCGACCGCTACGCCGAGACGGCCGACGAGCTGGACCTCTTGATCGGCGCCGAGGGCACGCTCGCCATCGTCACCGCGGTCGAGTGGCGGCTCGAGCCGATTCCGCCCGACGTGGCGGGCGCGGTGCTGGGGTTCGCGAGCCTGGAAGCCCTCGCTGCGGCCGTCCCCTACCTCGTCGCGCTCAACCCTTCGGCCGTCGAGTTGCTCGACCGCACGTTCCTGAGCCTGGTGCGGGAGGCGGGGACGGACCTGCCACCCGACCTGGCGGGGGTCTTGCTGGTCGAGTTCGAGCGCGACACTGCGGCGGCGGCTCACGGCGTGGTCGGAGACGCCGTTCGGGGACTAAAGGACTACACGGCTCATGTGGAGACGGCCGTGGACCGCGCCGGGCTCGAGCGACTGTGGGCGGTCCGGCGCCTTGCGAGTCCGGCGCTCGCCCGGCTCCCGGAGACGCAGCGCTCGCTCCAGGTCGTCGAGGACGCGTGCGTCCCGCTCGAGCGGCTCGCGGCCTACATCGACGGCATCCGCGCGGCGGCGGACCGGCAGCGGATCCCCGTAGCCGTCTTCGGGCACGCAGGCGACGGCCACGTGCATGTCAACGCGCTGCCCGACACGACCCGGCTAGGCTGGAAGGACGCGCTCGCCGCGCTGTACGCCGCCGCCACGGACCTGGTCCTCGAGCTGGGCGGGGTGCCGAGCGGCGAGCATGGCGTGGGCCGCCTGCGCGCCGGGGTGCTCGAGCGGTTTTACGGTTCCGAGGTCATGGCGCTGTTCCGCGAGCTGAAGCAGGCATACGACCCGCTGGGCGTCTTCAACCCGGGCGTTATACTTCCCGCGACCGATTGGGCGCCCCTCGCCGACCTCAAAGTCGGGCCGGACGCGACGCCCATTCCCGACGACATCGCCCACCGGCTGCGCGCGCTCGAGCAGGGCGCCGGGTGGGCGACCCCCAAGACCGAGCTCGCGAACTGATGGAGATCTTCCGCGCCCCGCGCGTCACGCTGATCGCCCGGCCTCAGTTCCTCGAGCCCGAGCACCTCAAGGTGCAGTGGCGCGGCGAGGCATCGGACGGCGAGCGGCTCGCCGAGTACGCCGGGCGCGTGTGTTACATGAGCCAACACAACCCGGTGCACCGGACCACGGCGGAATACCTCGAGAACATCAAGCAGCAGGGCCACGGCTCGGTGCTGGAACACTCGGTCTACGTGCTGCTCATCGAGGGCATCTCCCGCTCCTGCTCGCACGAGCTGGTGCGGCACCGCGCCGGCTTCGGGTACTCGCAGCTCTCCCAGCGTTACGTGGACGAGTCCCACGCGGCGTTCGTGATGCCGCCCGCGATCCTGGGTGACGCGACGCTCGAAGCGGAATGGGAGCGGGAGGTCACCGACGCGCAGGCGGCCTACGTCCGCGCGGTCGAGGCGCTGCTGGAACGACACGCCTGGGTGAACGACAAGGTGCACCGCCGCAAAGTGGCGCGCGAGGCCGCGCGCAGCGTGCTGCCGAACGCAACGGAGGTGAAGATCGTGGTCTCCGGCAACGCGCGCGCGTGGCGCACCATGCTCGAGCTACGGTGCGGCGAGGGCGCCGAGCTCGAGATCCGCCGCATGGCGGTCGCGTGCCTGCGAACGCTCCGCGCAGAAGCTGGTGCGCTGTTCTCCGACTTCGAGATCTACGTCGCCGACGACAAACAGGAAGCCGCGCGCGTCTCCTACCACAAAGTCTAACGTCCGATGTCTGATGTGTGACGTCAGAGCTCGGACGTCGGACATCAGCGTCAGAAAAAAATCCGGAATTTCCCTATTGCGCATCGCTCCGGTTTTTCATATTGTGTAACGCGACAACGTCGTCATCGTGTCCAGACCGCAATCGCGCGGCCTTTTTTGTAGGAGGTCACCCGAGACCACATGCGAATCGGTCTCGCCTACAATCAGAAACCGGACCCCAGCACCGCCGACGAGCCTCCCAGTCCCAGCGATGCGTTCGCTGAATGGGACGAGCCCGCCACCATCGACGCCGTGGCGCGTGCCCTCGAAGACATCGGCAACGTCATCCGCCTCGAAGCGGACGCGTCGTTCCCCCACAAGCTCGCCCTCACTCGTCCTGACATCGTCTTCAACATGGCCGAGGGCCTCCACGGACCGAACCGTGAGTCCCTGGTCCCGGCGATCTGTGAGTATCTGAACGTCCGCTACACGGGGAGCGACCCGCTCGCCCTCGCGCTCGCCCTGCACAAAGCCCGCGCCAAAGAGCTGCTCGCCTACCGCGGCGTCCCCACGCCGCCGTTCGTGTGCATCGAGCGCCCGGAGGACTTGGCCCAGATGACGCTGCCGTACCCCGTCTTCGTGAAGCCGGTCGCCGAGGGCTCGAGCAAGGGTGTATTCGCGAACAACCTGTGCGAATCGCCGGCGCAGCTCGCCCAACGCGCTGCCAGTCTGCTGGCGCGTTATGCCGAGCCGGTGCTCGTCGAGACCTACCTCCCGGGCCCGGAGTTCACCGTCGCGATCCTCGGCAACGGCGCCGACGCCTATTGCCTGCCGCTCGTGGGGTTCGATTTCGCCGCCCTGCCAGCAGGGGCGCCGCCCGTCTATGGGTACGAGGCGAAGTGGGTATGGGACACTCCCGAGCAGCCGCTCGCGATCTTCCAGTGTCCCGCTCCCGTCCCGCCGGCGCTATACCGGGAGGTGGAGCGGACGGCCCTGGACGCCTTCCACACCGTGGGGTGTCGCGACTGGTGCCGGGTGGACGTGCGTGTGGACCGGTTCGGCGTCCCTAACGTCCTCGAGCTGAACCCGCTGCCGGGCATCCTCCCCGACCCGGCGATGAACTCCTGCTTCCCCAAGGCTGCCCGAGCCGCAGGCCTGTCCTACGACGAGCTGATCCAGGACGTGGTCCGCATCGCCTGGCGGCGGCTGACGGGACGGGACCTTTCAACCGAAGCTGGGGCGAGGCGTGCCTCGCCCGCACACGAGCCAGCGACGGCCACCGCATGAGGGTCGTGATTTTGTACGACCCCGGCGCCGAGGATTGGACTGCCGAGGACGTGCGCGGTGTGATGCAGGCCGTGACCCAGGTCGGTCAGAGCTTCGCGGCGCTGGGACACGCCGTCCGCAAGCAGCCGGTGCGGCACGACATGCGCTGGTTCCAGGCGGCGCGCCAGGCCGACCTCGCCTTCAATCTCTGCGAGGGGGTCCACGGCCGGAGCGAGTGGGAGGAGCACGTCGTGGCGACGCTCGAGTTCGCGGGCGTTCCCGTGACCGGGGCGAGCGCCTGGACGCTCGCGGCGTGCCGGCGCAAGGCCACGGCCAACGCGATTCTCACCCAGGCCGGCCTCCCGATCCCGCGCTGGACCGTCGCCCAAGGCAGGATCCAGGACGACTTTCCGCTCCCCGCCATCATCAAGCCGGCGGCCGAGGACGCGAGTGCGGGGCTCGACCGGGGCTCGGTGGTCGCAGACCGCAAGGCGCTCAGGGCTCGCGTGGCGGCGATGACCGAGCAGTTCGACGAAGTCCTGGTCCAGCAGTACGTCGCGGGGCGGGAGCTCAACGTCGGGTTCGTCGGGGACCGCGCGCTGCCCATCGCGGAGATCGATTTCTCCGGGATGCCTCCGGGGAGCTGGCCGATCCTGACCTACGCCGCCAAGTGGGACACGGGCTCCCCCGATGATCTGGGGAGCGTACCCGTGTGCCCGGCCAGCCTGCCGCAAAAACTCGCCGACCGGCTCGTCCGGATCGCCGAGACGGCGTGGCGCGCGATGGAGGGCAAGGGGTACGGCCGCGTGGACCTGCGCGTGGACGAGCAGGGCCGTCCCTGGGTGCTCGAGGTCAACCCGAACCCGGACCTGAACGACGACGCCGGCCTGTCGCGCATGGCGAAGGCGGCGGGCTGGGATTACGCGGAGCTGGTGCGGCGCATCGCCGAGGTCGCGCTCCGCGAGGCGCAAGGCAGCAAAGCGGCGCGTGAGCTGCTCGCTCCGTCCCGTCGGTCGCGCGCAGCGCGCACGGCTTGAGCGGCTGACGGCGGCCGCCGGTGTGTTCCGCCCGGAGGAAGTGGCCACCGCCGTGGAGCTGCTGGACTCGAGCCTCAAGGGGGAC